>DATGQC010000285.1:0-4956 GCA_035304425.1 Advenella sp. | reverse complement strand
TAGAGTCCCGGATTGTGATTCCGGTTGTCGTGGGTTCGAGCCCCATCAGTCACCCCAAGTTTTCTAATAAAAACAGAAGCTTATCATAGCGCCCATGTAACCGCACTTGTTACATTGGAACAAAAAAACAATCAACAAATTTTATCCTAACGCCTGTGCAAACAGACTACGCGTCTGGTTTGATCCGCCCCACCCTGCTTCATCTGTTATCCTGCTTCATCTATTATCCGGCCCACCCGATAGACGCCGCGTCACCCACAAGCAGCGATACGGGCATTTCCCCCGCCATTTCAGCTACGACGAGCACCCCGCCCGCGCAACGCGCCGGGCCTTGCCAGCATCCCGCCGCGCCCGATCCGAAAACGCTCCGGGTGAAATATCTCGCCGCCATTGCGCGCGCTCGACGAACACATCCATCGCCCCCCCCCGGCAATGCCTACTCGTCGCGCGGGCGGCGATTCAGCTTCCACACTGACACTGCCGCAGCAATAAAAAAAGACACCAACAGACCGGCAAAGGCAGCCACCACGACATTGCCAAGCCAGATCCAGAATATAACGGTCAGCAGCAACCCGACCGACAGCGGCCTGGCCCCCAGGGCAGACACTATTGTTCCCAGTTTTGACAATACATCTTTCACTTTTCTTTCCTGATTCTTGCGCTTTGTTGCGCACACGACTAACATGATTCTAGGATATACCCTAATACGGGTTATTTTTGTTTCGTTGCAGCTGAAAATGCCTTAACTTTACGTTAACGTCAATTAAAGAATTTGCCTGCCGATTTTCGTTTCCTGTGACTCCGTTGCAACTCCGGCCTCACATCGGCAGGCAGACATGATGAGTTGCAGCAAATAGTCGGCTGCCATTCATCAGGACGATATAGCATCGCCCCGGATGGCGGTGAACATTCCAGGCCTTTGCCCATACCGTTCACAAGACGATTAGGGCAATGTCAGGGAATCATGCGCTTATATGCATATGGACCATATCGGAGACAAAAGTATGAATGCCCCACTACCTAAAGTGGCACAGGATGCCCTGAAGAATACCACCATTGACGACAAATATAGCCTGGAACGAGGCCGCGTCTATATGAGCGGCACCCAGGCGCTGGTGCGCCTGCCCATGCTGCAGAAAGACCGGGACCGGCGCGCGGGGCTGGATACCGGCGGATTCATTTCCGGATATCGCGGCTCGCCCCTGGGCAATCTGGACTTGAGCCTGTGGAAGGCAAAAAAATACCTGGCCGAACATGAAATTTCGTTCCAACCCGGCGTCAATGAGGAACTTGGCGCAACGGCGGTGTGGGGCTCGCAACAGGTCAACCTGTTTCCCGGCGCTACCAAACAGGGCGTATTTGCCATGTGGTACGGCAAAGGCCCCGGCCTGGATCGCTCCATGGATGTATTCAAACACGCCAACTCGGCCGGCTCCAGCCAGTTTGGCGGCGTGCTGCTGCTGGCGGGCGATGACCATGCCGCCAAATCATCCACAGTGGCCTATCAGTCCGAGCATAACCTGCAATCGGCAGGCATCCCCGTTCTTTATCCCAGCAATGTGCAGGAATATCTGGATTTTGGCGTGCACGGCTGGGCCATGAGCCGCTATTCAGGCCTGTGGGTTGCCATGAAATGCGTCACCGACGTGATCGAATCGAGCTCATCGGTTGAACTGGATCCGGACCGTGTCCAGACCATTACGCCACCGGACTTCGAGATGCCCGAAGGCGGTTTATCCATTCGCTGGCCCGATCCGCCGCTGGACCAGGAAGCCCGCCTGAACAATTACAAATTCTATGCAGCACTGGCTTATGTGCGCGCCAATAAACTGGACAAAATCATTTTCGATTCGCCCAGAGCCCGCTTCGGCATCATGACCGCCGGCAAGGCTTACCTGGACGTGCGGCAGGCGCTGACCGACCTGGGGCTGGATGAAGCGACCTGTGCGGACATCGGCATTCGGCTGTATAAAGTGGGCTGCGTATGGCCGCTAGAAGCGCAAGGCGCCCGGCACTTTGCCGAAGGCCTGGACGAAATCCTGGTGGTCGAAGAAAAACGCCAGATCATGGAATACGCCCTGAAAGAAGAGCTGTATAACTGGCGCGACGATGTCCGTCCCGACGTTTACGGTAAATTTGATGCGCGCGACGATGGCGGCGGCGAATGGTCGGTCCCGCGCGGCAACTGGTTGCTGCCGGCCAATTACGAACTGTCCCCCGCCCTTATCGCCAAGGCTATTGCCAAGCGCCTGGAAAAACATGCGCTTCCCGATGAAGTGCGCGCCCGCATTCAGGCGCGCATTGCCATTATTCACGCCAAGGAGCAAGACGCCAAACGGCCGGTCGTGGTACAGGACCGCAAACCCTGGTTCTGCTCCGGCTGCCCTCACAACACGTCGACGCGCGTCCCGGAAGGCTCGCGCGCAGTCGCCGGTATCGGCTGTCATTACATGACCATCTGGATGGACCGCAGCACCGATACCTTTACTCAGATGGGCGGCGAAGGCGTTCCCTGGATCGGCCAGAAAGACTTTACGAGCACAAAGCATATTTTCGCCAACCTCGGAGACGGCACGTATTTCCATTCAGGCATACTGGCGATCCGCGCTTCGATTGCGGCCAAAGTCAACATTACCTACAAAATCCTATACAACGACGCCGTTGCCATGACCGGCGGCCAGCCTGTAGACGGCACGCTGACGGTGCCGCAAATCAATGCGCAACTGCATGCCGAAGGCGCCGCCCGCATCGTGATTGTCAGCGACGAGCCGGAGAAATACAAAGGTGTCGAGCTGATCGGCAACCCGGATGTATTTCATCGCGACTCGCTCGATGATGTGCAACTGGAACTGCGCGACACAGAAGGCACGACTATCCTGATTTACGATCAGACCTGCGCGACCGAGAAACGCCGGCGTCGCAAACGCAATGCCTATCCCGATCCCGACCGGCGCGTCTTCATTAACGAAGCGGTGTGCGAAGGCTGCGGCGACTGCGGTGTAAAGTCGAACTGTCTTTCCGTGGAACCGGTGGACACGCCGATGGGCAGCAAGCGCCGCATCAACCAGTCCTCGTGCAACAAGGACTGTTCCTGCCTGAACGGCTTTTGTCCCAGCTTTGTGACCGCCGAAGGCGCCAAAGTACGCAAGCCCCAGACGGCCACGCTGTCCTTTGAAAAAATTGAAGCGGACATTCCGGAACCGGCAACGCCGGTGATTGACCGCTCATACAACATTCTGGTGCCTGGCGTAGGCGGCACCGGCGTGGTCACCATTGGCGCCCTGCTGGGCATGGCCGCACACCTGGAAGAAAAAGGCGTCAACGTGCTGGATATTACCGGACTGGCGCAAAAAGGCGGCGCCGTCGTGAGCCATGTTCAGATCGGCAACCAGCCGGCAGACCTGCACTCGACCCGCATCGGCGTGGGCGAAGCCGACCTGATTATCGGCTGCGACGCCATTGTGGCAGCGTCTCGCGAAATAACATCAAAAACCCGCAAGGGCATCACGGTGGCAGCCATCAACAGCGCCAAGGTGCCCACCGCAGAAATTTTCCAGAACCCGAAATGGCAATTTCCTTCTGCCATCACCGAGAATGATATGCAGGATCTGCTGGGCCGGGAAAAATGCGATTTCCTGGATGCCAATGGCTATGCAGTGGCGCTGCTGGGCGATGCGATATTCGCCAACCCGCTGATGATGGGCTACGCGTGGCAAAAAGGATGGATTCCCCTGCACCACGAAAGCCTGGAGCGCGCCATCGAACTCAATGGCGTAGCCGTTGACAAGAACCTGGCCGCCTTCGAGTGGGGTCGCTATCTGGCGCATCATGGCCTGCAGTCTGTCCCGCTTGGCAACAGCAAACGCGCCGCCCGCCACGAGAACCTGATCAGCATGCCGGAAAGCATCGATACCCTGATCAAACGGCTTGAACACTATCTGACGAAATACCAGAACGAACGCTACGCACGCCGCTTTACGCAAGCGGTCACGCGTATCCGCGAAACTGAAAAAGCGCGCGGCTTCAGCGGCCACATCCTGACCGAGGCAGTGGCGCGCAACCTGGCCAAGCTGATGGCCTACAAGGATGAGTACGAGGTGGCTCGCCTGTACACGGATCCGGCTTATTTTGACAAACTGCGTGAGCAGTTCGAAGGCGAACCGGGCCGCGACTATACGCTGCACGTTCATCTGGCGCCGCCCGCATTCAGTAAAAAAGACAAAAAAGGCCATTTGATCAAGAAAAAATACGGTCCATGGGTGATGAAAGCCTTTGCAGTCCTGAGGCATCTCAAACCCCTGCGAGGCACCGCGCTTGATCCCTTTGGCCGCACCGAAGAGCGACGCGCCGAACGCGCCCTGATCGAAGAATATTTTGCTTTGCTGGACGAAATCAATCAGAGCCTGAATGATAGCAACTACGATACGGCCTTGCAGCTGGCCCGCCTGCCTGATGATATCCGTGGCTACGGTCATATCAAAGAGGCCAATATGAAAACGGCGGCAACGCAGCGCGCGCAGCTGCTTGAGGCCTATCGCCGTACAGCGCTGAGCAAGGCTGCATAATGATAGCGGCGGCGCCCGCTTTGGGTGGCTGCCGCTATTGATTGCCACGGCCCGCATCCATCTGGCCGCTGCGGGATGCAAGCGGGCCACGGGCGTTTGCCCAATACGGCTGTCGCTGGCGGCTGACACAATAATGCCCGCCACCAGCGCGCGCGTTTGTCGTTCTCATGCCCCGGCATATCTGGCGTGTCGCAGATGGCGATCATCCCGTGTCCGGCAATCGGGAACATCCCCGCGCGAGCGGCCGGCCCCGGATTCGAAACTTTGGTGCACGCCGCTTTATCGTCAGAAGTTACAAAGCCGACCTGGTTCCTCACTATAATAGACGGTTTGACAACCTATTTTCGGAGCCATTATGAAAACCAAGCCCGTTCTCGTCCAGGAAGACGTA
>DATGQC010000284.1:0-6865 GCA_035304425.1 Advenella sp. | reverse complement strand
CACTGGTGCGAGGTCCTTGCTGGGGTTGTAATTCATGTTCTTATATAAACTGGGATTGATGACTGTCGGTCCGGCAGCGGCAAGAAGCACGGTGTATCCATCCGGTTTTGCCGTGGCGACAAAGTGGCCGCCAATGTTGCCACCTGCGCCGGGTTTGTTTTCGACCACGATTACCTGGCCAAGAACAGGACGCATGGCATTGGCAAGCAGTCGCCCCAGAATATCGGTCGACCCGCCTGGCGAAAATGGGACAATGAGTTTGATCGGCTGGTCGGGATACGCAGCACTGGATACGGCGGGGGCGATGCCGAGTATTCCGGTTGCAATAAACGTGATCAAGGATTTTTTCAACATAATGGTCTCCGTTGTTAATGTGCCTTCTGCCGAGGCTTTGCGGTCTAGCGAATGAAAGATAACGGGGCTTTAACGACCGGGTTCGAAGCCCGCGGTTTTTAATGTCAGGCGGGCAATATTGAGTTGATGAATCTGGCTGGTGCCTTCATACAGGCGAAACAGACGTACATCGCGGTAGAAGCGCTCAATACCAAAGTCCGCGATATAGCCATACCCGCCAAACATCTGTACGCATCGATCTGCGACGCGTCCGCACATTTCTGAGCAAAAATATTTGCAGATGGATGCATTCATCGTGACGTCCTTGCCGTCATCACGCTCTCGCGCCGTTTGCAATACCAGGGCTTTTGCTGTTTCAATGTCGGTTTTGCAATCCGCGATCATCGCCTGAATCAGCTGAAAATTCATCAACGGTTGACCAAACTGCGAGCGATTTCCCACGAACTGCATGGCCTCGTTGAGCATGCGGATTGCCGGGCCAATGCACAACGCAGCCAGGTGAATCCGCTGCTTGTTCAATACCTTCATGGCGGTTTTAAAACCCAGGCCTTCGACGCCGCCAATCAGATTGCTTGCGGGAATGCGGCAGTTGTCAAAATGCACTTCCGACACGGGCGAACCGGCCTGACCCATTTTTTCGTACGGTTGTCCGGTAGTCAGGCCGGGCGTGCCGCGTTCCACCAGAAATGCCGAGATGCCGCCCGCTTTGAGATTGTCCGGGTCGGTGCGGGCCATGACGGTGAATAAATCGGCGATCGGCGCATTGGTAATAAAGCATTTCGTGCCGTTCAGCACATAATGGTCGCCTTCACGCTCTGCGGTCGTCCGTAATGCGGTTGCATCCGAACCTGCTCCAGGCTCGGTCAGGGCAAATGACCCGGTCATTCGCCCACTGGCCAGTTCCGGCAGATATCGCTGCTTCTGTTCGGGCGTACCATCGGCTACCAGCCCTTCAGAGCCGATGCCTGTATTGGTGCCCACGCGGGCCCGAAATGCGACAGAACATTGTGATAGCTCCATTGCGGCAAGGACCAGTTCTTCGGTCGTCATGCCGAGCCCGCCATAGTCTTCGGGAATGGAGTAGCCGAACATATTCTGTTCGGCCATCTGTCTGACGAGATCGTCAGACACCTCGTCGGACTGTGCTACCTGTTTCTCTTGTGGTACGAGGCGTTCTTGTACAAAACGCCGCAGTGAATCCAAAAATAGGGTGAACGATTCAGGGTCCCGCAGCATATGGGTTCTCCGTCTTTGCTTTCGTTAGTAGTGTGGTGGCAAGAACGCCACTGAAAAAAGCTTAGCAATTTATAGCTAATATCGATATAAGTGTTTCGATATATTGAATTACGAAGTAAGATAGGCTGATTCTGAATGATATTTCTGGCAGGAAAGCAGTATGAAAAATACCGAGAAGCACAGCGATCCCCGTTTCGCGACAACCGTCGCTCATGGCATGTCCTTATTGCATTGTTTCCGAATGACAGAGCCGGCGCTCAGCAACAAAGATCTTGCAGAGCGAACCGGCTTGTCCAAAGCCACTATTTCGCGGTTGACTTATACGCTCGCGCTCAAGGGCTTGCTGCTGTACGACGGGCAGTTGCGACGCTATCGGCTCGGGGCCGGCATTCTATCGCTCGCGCATCCCATGCTTAGCGGAATTCGATTGCGCCAAATGGCCAGACCTTTTATGCGGGCGCTGGCAGATCTGTGCGAAGGATCCGTGTCGCTTGGCTTGTATGACAATCTGCATATGGTGTATATCGAAACCAGCCGGGGTCACGAAGCTATCGGTTTTCGGCCGGATATTGGTGCCCGCCTGCCATTGCTGGGCTCGGCAATGGGGCGCGCGTGGCTTGCAAACGCGCCGGAAGCTCTGCGCAATAGCATACTGGAACAGATCCGTAGCGAGGATGATTGGCAACTGCAGACACATGGCGCTGCGTGGAAACGGGCTCAGCACGACTGGGACGTCAAAGGTTATTGCCTCTCTTTTGGCGACTGGCAGGCAGACATCCATGCCGTTGCCGTGGCTATGCGCGAGCCGGTTGGTGGCGACTACCTGGTTTTCAATTGCGGGGTGCCGGTGTCAAGGCTCAAAAGCAAAACCATTGAGGAGGTTGCCGCCGGCCCGCTGCTTGCCATGGTGGACGAAATAAATAGACGCCGGCTTTCGGAGACAAATAATGAATGACCTCGATAGCAGACATACCGACCCGCAATTTGCGTCAACGCTGGCTCAGGCAATCGATGTGCTGGCCAGCTTCAGGTCGGGCGAAGCGACGCTGGGAAACAAACAGTTGTCTGTGCGTACCGGCCTGTCTCCGAGCACGGTTGCCAGGCTGACCCATACGCTTGTGCAACTAGGGCATTTGCGGCGCGCACCGCAGGGCAGGGGCTATCGGCTGGGGCCGGCGCTACTCACATTAAGCTATCCGCTTCTTGCCAGCCTGCAATTGCGGCAGATTGCGCGTCCTCTGATGTTGCGTTTGGCGCAGGAGGTGAATGGGGCGGTGTCACTGGTTATCCGGGACCGTTGCAATATGGTATATGTGGAAACGGCGCGTGCAAACGAGACTTTACAGGCTCATCCAGACATTGGCGCCGCGCTGCCCATGATGTCAACCGCCGCTGGCAAGGCCTGGATCTGCCGCGCTTCGGCACAAGAGCGCACCGCCGCTCTGAATCGCATCCGGGTGGAGCAGCCTGATCACTATAAAGCGCATGTTCACAGCCTGACCGACACCTTTCGGGAATTCGAGCGCCATGGATATTGCTCGAATAACCGTCAATGGGTATCCCATTCGTTTGGCTTTGCGGTTCCTTTTGCCAGACCGATAGACGCCAATATTTTTGTACTCAATTGCGGAGTTCCTATCACTGATGGATCATTCTCCGAGCGTAATAAAGAAATTCCCAGACAATTGCAGGTACTGGTGAACAGCGTACAGAACACGCTTGGTTTATGAACCCGTTGTCAGTATGTGTTGTGTGCGATAACGATTTCGCTGGTTGACTGTCAAATCGGCTGCTTCGGTCGCAGTCGCTTAAAAAAAGCCATCGAAATCTGTGTTGCACAGACTGCGATGGCTGGCTCAGAATCGGTTCGGTTTATTGAAATTACAATGTGACGGCTTTTTCCTTGCCGGTCAGATAGCCTACCGCAGCGCTGAAGCGGTCATGATATTTCTGGTCAATGAGCGGAGCGACTTTTTCTTTCACCACATCGTGCAGGCCGGGTTTGCCGCCTTTGCCTTTTTCCCAGTCGCCGGGGTGCTGAAAGTTGCTCATGATGTAGGTCCAGCCATTGAGTTCGTCCACAGACTGAAGGCCGGTGGATTCGGCGCCAGCTGGGCAGGACAGCAGGCGTGCCAGCTGCTTGGTATCGACGTTGTAGGCCCACAGGAAATTGTTGACATGGGTGCCGCTGTCTTCGCCGATGAAGAGCGTGCGAAGCTTTTCGGAAAATTTGATGTTATCCGGATTGGCAATTTTGTCGGCATTGGCGGTGTTACCCAGCGCGTCCGGTGTTTGCAAATCTTCGCCCACCAGTTCTGCTGGCGGTTTCATGTCGACTGGAACCCATTCGCTATTAATGTCCCTGCCATTATTGTCTTTTTGTCCGGCTTTCAGATTCAGCGCGTAGACGGCGCCTGCATAGGGGCCCTGAACCTTGATATCGCTGGAGCCGTCCAGCATGGCATCGCGCACGTAGGACATGGCCGAATAGGCAATTTTATCCTTGGCGTTAACGGTCGTGCCTTCCATTTTTGAAAAGCCCATGCTGCCGCCGGCAACAGCGGCGTGACGATGGGTTTCAAGGAAGGTGGCGGCTTTTTCCATGCCAGGCTTAAGCTTGACCCAGTTAACCTTCTTGTCGAAGACGATTTTCTTGAACGAGTCATCGTTGGGGTCTTCGGTCTTCACTTCCATGATGTCTTCGGGCGCCAGCGTGTCGGCCAGCGCTTCAATTTCATCGCTGGTCGCATGGCCCAGATGGATCCAGCTCAGATCGGCCGAGCCCGGACCTTCGCCGCTGGTCTGGTGCCATTTTGCGACATACAGATTTCCGGCTGACAGGTCTTTTTCTTTGTCTGCAACAAACATGAACAGGCCGCCGTGGTTGGCATCGTCGCCCATCAACGCGGTACGGTTGTCCGGCATAACCTGGATTAATTCATGTGAAATGCGACCCAGGTTGTAATGTTTTTTGATGGTGGCGGTGCCGTCCGGGTTGACCGTGACTTCGGGCATATGACCGTAGTGATACGGGTTGGCTTTTTTCTCGTCGCCGAATAGCGCCTTGCTGAAGCCTTTGAATTCGTCGTTTTTGGCGATCTTGAAGGCATCCGGTTCATACTCTTCACTGGACAAATGCGTGTTCCACGGCGAGAGCGAGGCGCCACAGGTGATCCACAGGCCGTGCACGCCGGACGTATCGACATTGTGATATTTCACCAGGGACAGGTGACCGGTTTCGGGATCCTGGTCCAGTGTCAGCACAGCGATAGGAGAGGGCAGCTTGCCATACATATCGTCGCCATTCAGATTGCGGGTGGTGTATTCGAACTGTACCACTGCAAATACGGTATTGCCCTTGACGCCTTCTACCTTGGCATTGTCCAGTTTGAGCAGCGATGTGCCGTCAGGGCTGTCGGAAAAAATCTGCCGCTCTTTGCCGGCAACCGATGTGTCCATGATGGGTTTGTTATTGATGTCGAAATAGCCGCCAGCGACGATCTGTCCACCTTTGCCATCCGGCACTTGATCGCCGGTCAGAAAGAACGGTTTGTAAGCCAGTTCAAATGTGGTACTGGTTTTGTCGGCCCAGTTTATTTTCAGGGAAGAGCCAACGGTGGTGTCAGCCAGCGCGGCTGGATTGTCCAGGGTGGGCGCGGCCATGCCAATAAACTCAGCAGAGGCAAACGCTTTTTTGACAGCATCGGCAGTCTGGGCCATGGCAACGCCGGCGAAGCCACCCAGAACGCCGGTCGTGAGCGGCAACATGGGCGCGCTGGCCAGGACCTTCAAACTGCGACGACGGGAAGGGGAAAATGTAGCGGATTTCATGATACGTGATCCTGTTGACAATAATGCGCCGATATTACAGGTTTAATATGACAGGAATTCGTACGCTGGCTGACTATAAGTTGGGGCTTTCAGGCAAGGGATGTGGTTTGTGATTCCGGCCGGATGGTTCATTCGCAAATAAGGCAGATAGATCGGAAATTGCACTGAATCAAGGTAAAACGCATAGGATGAGGGTATATTTTGCAGATATTCAGACGATTTACTGTTGCTGTGCCCGACATTCGCCGCTTTCCTGTTAGGTTGCGCTTGAGTCATGTCAGAAACTGAAAATCAACACCCCCAATGAAGAAGGCATCATGAAATTGCATCGCCAAACCCGCGAGCGTTATCACCCGGATCATTAGGCCAGCCACTTTAGGCCAGTCACCTTAGGCCAGCCACTTTAGGCCAGTCATTTTAGGTCAGTCACCTTAGGCTAGTTACCTTAAGTCAGCGTTATCCACATTGAAGCCGATACGATAGGGCCTGGCGCCAGGGTGGCTTTTCCGCAGGGCGTCGGCCAGGAGGCAGACCATGGCATGCTTACACTGGGCAATGGCTTGTTCCGGGCCTGACCGACGCAAGAAAAAGGTATGGGCATGCGCCCGGGAATCCGGATGTCGTTATGTTCAGGTGGGAAGGCGTCAACTGACGCGAAGTGCATCCCGATGATACGTCACCGTTAAGCGATCGGCATATTGGTGAGAACGTCACAGTGTGTGTTGATACGGATCGTAGCGCATGCTTGATGCTCAGTCATATCGCATCTCATACCCATTACGTCGCTGTCGGCATGACCCGGGCGGATGCTGTTTAGGCCAGCGCTGGGCTGCCGTCTCGCTGCGCCAATCGGGCATACTTTGACTTCGGCGGATATGCGCGATTTACACCGGAACAGATCAGCCAGATCTATGCTTGCGCCAATGACCTGAATGACCTGATCTTGCGCATAGCGGTTATCACGATCTGCGCTCATCCGCAGGCGCCGGATCTGCATGGTTGGCATTGCGAGCAATACCCGGTCGCCTGTGACGGCACGCATTTGGATTGTGTCGGGCCAATAAGCCGGCTGGTGGTAAAACGCCAAAGCCTGGGTTCGGGCGAAGAGCGTTTGCGCTGCAGTTTTCCTGATGCCGCATTTGATACGACGCGCTTTCATTGCCTGTCTGCGTTAAGCAATCTGGCGGGTTGGCTTGCAATCTGACCTCATAAGAGGGGCGTGCATCCAGCCCCCTGAGGCAAAATGGAAGCGGCTGGTGCCGGCGCGCGAGCAAAACGTATTAGTCGCGGTGATGACGCCGGTGGTGTGACCGATGCCCGCGATAGTCCCGATGACCTCGATATTCTCGATGGCCACGATATTCTCTGTGGCCACGATATTCTCTGTGGTGAGAGCGGGGGCGGTAATATCGATGACGGCTGTAATGGTTGTATTTTCTTTCAT
>DATGQC010000283.1:0-7843 GCA_035304425.1 Advenella sp. | reverse complement strand
CCGCCAGCGGGCTGTCATTTTCATCCACGCTGTCCGCATGCCATGCCCCGCTGTCGTACCGAGGCGCCGTTACTTAAAGCAGTGGCCGGCGGACATATGAGTGCCTGTCACTTGAATGATCAAACCTGACCGGGCATCAGGGATTAACTGTCCGATTTCGATCGTGTTGATTATATTGATAAAGTAGCAGCAACCTTTTAAAGGAATACAAATGAAAAAGCGCGTACTGGCTGCCCTTGCAGCAAGCCTGCTGGCCGCAGGGAATATGGCTCACGCAGAAGAATTGACAATCGCCTTTGCCGATAATCTGTCTTCGCTGGATCCACAACTGAATAACTTCGCGGGCGACCGCTCTGCCGGCCTGTTCTTTTTTGATATGCTGGTCAACAACTATCACAACAAACTGTTGCCAGGGTTGGCCACAGAATGGAAAAACACCAGCCCCACGACCTGGGAATTCAAATTGCGTCCGGACGTAAAATGGAGCGATGGCACGCCGTTTACGGCGCAGGACGTGATCTATTCGATTGAGCGGATTCGCAAGGTGCCCGGTTCCGTCGCGCCGTTCACCGGCTACGTACGCACGATCAAGAGCGTGACTGAAAAAGAACCCGGCACGCTGGTATTTGAAACCACAATTCCCAATCCAGGCTTGCCGCTGAATCTGGCTTCGGTGCACCTGGTGCAGAAAAAAAGCACCGAGAATGCGACCAGCGATGACTTTAACTCTGGCAAGGCGCTGATCGGCACCGGCCCGTATAAACTGGTGTCTTATACGCCGGGCGCGGGCTTCAAGGTTGAGGCCAATCCGACGTACTGGGGTGAAAAGCCATTGTGGGACAAGGTGTCCTATCGCTATGTAGCCAACGCCGCAACCCGGTCAACGGCCTTGCTGTCCGGTGACGTGGACGTGATCGATAAAGTATCGGTTGCCGACCTGAAAAAACTGGAAGGCGACGATAAAGTAAAGGTCTATGCCTATAACGGACTACGCGTTTTTCTGCTGCAACCTAGCTTTAATCCGAAGCCCAATAAGTTCATTACCGATAATAGCGGCAAGCCGCTGGATAAAAATCCGCTTCTCGATTTGAAAGTACGTCAGGCATTGTCGCTGGCAATCAATCGCGATGCGATTGCCGATCGTATTTTGCAGGGCAGTGTGACGGTGGCCGAGCAGTGGATGCCCAAGGATTCCATTGGTTATAACCCGAATATCAAGCCGATTGCCTTTGATGCCCAGAAAGCCAAAGCGCTGCTGAAGGAAGCTGGCTATCCGGATGGTTTTAACCTGACTGTGCACGTGCCCACAGATCGCTATCCCATGGCGCCGGAGACTGTGCAGGCCGTGGCCCAGTTCTGGAGCCGTATCGGCGTGAAAACCCAGGTGTCGGTAGTGCCGTGGGCCGTCTACTCCAGCGCCGCACGGAAAAATGAATATGCCATGTCTGTGATTGCCTGGGGTAACGGAACCGGCGAGGGCAGCTATGCCATGGTCAATATTCTGGCGACAGTGAACCCGGACAAAGGACTGGGGGCATCGAACTGGGGTCACTACAGCAGCCAGAAGCTGGACGACTATCTGAAGCAGGCCACCGAAGAATTCGATGATGCCAAGCGCGAAAAAATCATCCAGGACGCAGCCCAGGTGGTATCCGATGAGGTGGGCGTGATTCCCATGTTCCATTACAAAAACATCTGGGCGGCGCGCAAGGGACTGCTGGTAAAACCACTGAGTTCGGATCGTACCGTACCGGTCATGGTAACCAAGGAATAAGCTGGCAGCAGCGGTAATACCAGCACCTCGCCATCCATGTTTTGCGGGCCCGACGTGCAGATTTCGCATCTGCCGCGGGCCGTTGGTGATGGTGCGAATGCAGAATTATTGGAAGATCTATGTCAAATGAAATACTGTCGATAACGCCGGCTGATGCGTTGATCGACGAACCACGCGTGATTCGCGTTGAAGGTCTGACGGCTGGCGAACGTATTACGATCGCCAGCCAGACCGAGCGCGCCGCTGGAGTTATATGGCGCAGCCAGGCACAATTTGAGGCCGACGCGCAGGGCGTTGTGGATTTGACGCGCCAGGCCCCGCTGGCAGGCAGTTACCAGGAGGTGTCTCCCATGGGCTTGCTGTGGTCGCAGGTGCCGGAGCAGGATAATTGCCGCGACGTTTTCGCAGACACGATGGCGCAACCACTGATTACCGAGTTGACCGTGACCACAGCCAGCACTACGCTGCGGGCAACGCTCACACAGCGCCTGATGCAAGAAGGCGTGGAACGCATTGAGGTACGCGAGGATGGTTTGGTGGGGACCTTGTTTTTACCCGCCACGCCGGGGCCTCATCCGGCCGTCATGATTCTGAACGGTTCGGGTGGCGGTATAAACGAGCCGCGTGCGGCGTTGTATGCGTCACGTGGTTATATTGCATTTGCATTGGGTTACTTCAAGGCGCCGGGATTGTCCGATTATATTTCCAATACGCCGCTGGAGTATTTCAGAAAAGGCATGGACTGGTTGCGCCGAACGCAGCGTCCGCTAGGCGGATTCGTAGCCCTGAGTGGCCAGTCACGTGGCGGCGAGCTGGTGCTGCTGCTGGCCAGTATATATCCAACGGACGTGAGCGCCGTTGTGGCATATGTGCCTGGCGCCGTGGTGCACAGCGGACAGAACGCCGCCGACCCCAAAGTCGGTCGCGATGGTCCCGCCTGGCTGCTCAACGGCAAGCCGTTGACGCACGTCTGGCAGGACAATAAGACGGCCACCTGGGCGCCGTTTGACGAGGGGCCGTCGCCGCACCGTCATGCGCGTGCCATCATGACCGCGCTGCAGGATAGCGAAGCGGTTGCCCGCGCGCGCATTGAGGTTGAAAAAATCCAGGGGCCGATCATTATGCTGTCAGCCACCGATGACGGCGCCTGGCCCTCCAGTCTGTACAGCAAAATGATTTACGATCACCTGGGTCAGGTCGGGTTTAGGCACGTCGTGCAGTGGGTAGATACCAAGGACGGGGGCCATAGCATAGTGTTTCCCTATGTGCCGACAACCCAGCTGGTCTATGCGCATCCTGTTTCCGGCAAAATCAATACCGGTGGCGGGACACCCTCGGCCAACGCCCAGTCCGACGAGCACAGCTGGACCGCGGTCAGGGAGTTCCTGCAGAATGCGGTGAGGGCGCATCTTAAGGACCGGCAATCGCATTAATCATCGGGATGGCGACAGGCCAGGCGTGCGCAAGCAGGCAAGAAGCGCAAGACTGGCCCGATTGCAAATGATCTGCCACGCAAACGCTAATATTTTCCAGTGAGCCCTCCATCCACGATCAGTTCCGTACCGGTGATGTACGAAGCCTGATCAGATGCCAGGAATGCGATGGCATGGGCTACTTCCCACGCGGTGCCCATTCTTTTCATGGGAACCTGGGCATCTCGTTTTTTGCGAACTTCCTCCATGTCATTGGAGGAGGAAAAAACCGCGCCCACATTTTTCTGGATTCTGGGCGTATCAATCAGCCCGGGAATAACGGTATTGGCTCTTATATTTCGATCAGCATATTCATGGGCAATCAGTTTTGTCATCTGTATCAACGCCGCTTTGGTAACGCTGTAGGCCAGGTGAGGATATCCCACATAACGGATGCCTGCTACTGAGGCGACAGATACGATGCAGCCCGCGCCACGCTCAATCATGCCCGGTATCAGGCGTTTTGCAAGCAGCAGCAGACTTTCCACATTGGTTTGCTGAATGCGCTGGAGGTCTGCAATGGACGTTTCCTGGATACCCCCGGTTTTCCCGATGCCTGCATTGGCGATCAGGGTAGAGATGGGGCCAAATCGTTCCGTGGCAATCTGCAACACCTGATCCATTTCCTCAGGACGGGTGATATCGCCTTGCAGCGGTAAACAGGTTCCGCCGATACGCTCGATTTCCTGGGCGGTTGCGCGGGCAGCCTGGGCATTGCAGTCCAGGGCAATGACTTTTGCGCCGGACTGGGCGATGAGTACCGACGTTGCCTTGCCGATACTCCAGCCGGGTGCGCTGCTGCCTGCGCCGGCAATCAGGACGACTTTGTCTGTATCACCCATTGCCCGTGTCCTTTTTTGTGTATGGAATGGCCTGATCGATCGTGTCCCAGATAAAACGGCCTGACGGAATGTTCTGCTCTTCGGCGATATGGGAGACCAGCCCCGCAGCGCGTGAGATGACCGCAAAACCGCGCATCAGTCGTGAGGGCACGCCAATGGCGCCAAGCAAGGCAGCCACTGCCCCGGTGGCGTTGATCGTAATGTGCCTGGCATATACCTGATCCACGGCGCGGCTCAATAGTTTCAGCGCCTCGATATAGTGGCGCTCCAGCGTCGGTTCGCTGTCGGCAAGATCAAGCAGCTTCAGGGAACGTGGGTCGTCGGGCTTGTGCAGATGATGACCAAAGCCAGGCAGGGGTTTTTTCTGGTTTTTATATCTTGTGGCAATGGCCAGTGCCGCTTCTTGCCGGTCAGGTGAAGCAATGATCTCGTCCAGCAGTACCGAGCAGTTTTCCATCGTTCCCACAAACTGACTGCCGACGGCCAGCAGTCCGGAGGCCACCGCGCCCTGCAGATTTTCCGGCGCGCTCATATAGATCAGTCTGCTCGCAATAGCACTTGGCGTCAGTCCGTGTTCCATCAGGGTGACCAGGACCGCATCCACAATTTTGATATCTACCGGTCGGGCTTTTCTTCCCATGATCTGCAGGAACATGACCTCGGTGAAGGTTGCTTCGCCGATCAAATCATTGACAAGGTCCTTATCGCGGTAGTTCATGCCGGTAAGTGAGTGTGCGCATAGTTCAGTGACGGGTTCTTTCATCGTGTACTCCTATTTACAATGAGCGTGTTTCGTTGGTGTCCTGCAGGCTTGCAAGGACCTGTTGCTGAATGGTTTTTTTGAGCACTTTGCCTACCGATGATCGGGGCAAGTTTGCAAAAATATAGATATTTTTCGGTGTGTGAACCGGGCCCAGTTTTTCTCTGACCAGTCGCTTGAGTTCGTCCGCTGTCACGGCGCTGCCCGCGCGCAATTGAACAGCCGCGTTTACCGACTCACCCCATTTTTCGTCTGTGATTCCGAATACCGCTGACTCGTACACGCCAGCGTGCTGCGATAGAACGTTCTCCACATCAATCGGGTAGACGTTGAAACCACCGGTGATGATCACATCGCGAATTCTGTCTTTGATGAACAGAAATCCCTTTTCGTCGATAAAACCGACATCGCCCGTATGCAGCCACCCATTTTTTATCGTTTCGGCTGTTTTTTCGGGCAGGCGCCAGTAGCCAGTCATCACAAGATCGCCGCGGATCACGATTTCACCGGTTTCATTCGGCGGCAGTCGATTCTGCTGTGGATCCACAATCGCAATGTCGGTGAACCAACTGGCTTGCCCGACAGAAGCGCGGTATTGCGGCTGGGCCAGGGTTTCCGGTCCGATTAACGTGGCTATTTGCGGTGCTTCGGTTTGCCCGTAGGTCGTGGCAAGCACGTTGCCGAAAAAATCCTGAGCCCGTGCTATTTTTTCTGCCGGCATGCCGGCCCCACCGTATATCAGCAGCCGCAGGCACGGAAAATCCTTTCCGGATTCGGCTGCGGCGATCAGCTTGTAGATGAGCGTCGGCGGCATGAAAGTCATTGTCCCCTTTTGTTCCCTGAACGCGTGCGCAATGTCGGCGGCGTCTGCGGAACCGGACAATACCAGCGCGCCACCCTGCGCCAGGACAGGTAAAACATAAGTGCCGGTGCCATGGCTGATAGGCGCGCAAATAACAAATTTGTCATCGCTTGTTATTTTCCAGCCGTGAATCTGATTGATAATGACGGCCACCCAGGCCCGGTACGGCTGCATCACCCCTTTGGGCATGCCGGTTGTGCCGCCTGTAAATTTGATGGCCTGGATGTCGTCATCGGCCCTGATCGCTGCGGGAGGATGCTGCCCGGTAAATTGTTCGATCAAGTCAGGGATATCATCTGTCCTGATGATATGTACGTTCTCCAGGCCCGTAGTTAATGCTGCGCCGTAGCTGTCCTGAATGATAATAGTCGGCTTGATGACGGCTGTAATTCTTCTGATTTCTGTCGGTGTGCTGCGGTAATTGAGCGGCACCCATACCTTGCCGGCAGCCATAATCGCGAGCATGGCAACGATATAGGCCACTGAATTCTGCGCACATAGTCCGACCATGGAACCGGGCTCATCGTCCAGTTTGCGGATGGCGCAGGCCAGGGCGCTTACCTGGTCTGCCAATGCGGCATAACTGACGCTTTGCTGCCTTGCTTCAATAGCCATCCGTTCGGGATAGCGGATGGCCGCTCTGTAAAAAAAATCGATTGGATACATCTTGTTGTTACCTTCTTTCAGTTGGCCTGCAGTTTTGCCTGGTGCACAACCTTTTCCCATTTCGCAATTTCGTCCCGGGTAAATTGATCCAGATAGGCCGGGGTGTTTTCTACGGGCGCTGCGGTATAGCCGTTTTTCGCAAAGCTGTCTTTGACCTCGGGGCTGGCGATCACTTTGTTCAATGCTTCATTTAGCGTGCTGATAATCTTGTCGTCGGTCCCTTTGGGGGCGGTAATGGCAAACCATGAGCTGACCAGAAAGTTATCAATCCCTTGTTCTTTGAAGGTGGGTACGTCCGGGAGTGCGGGATCGCGCTTTTCGGTGGTGACCGCCAGTGGCGTGAGCTTGTCAGATTTGATTCTTCCTACAGACGAAGGAATGTTGTCAAACATGGAATCGACCTGGGCGCCCAGCAAATCGTTGACGGCGGGGCCACTGCCTTTGTAAGGAATATGAAGAATGTTCGTGCCCGTCAGGATCTTGAACAACTCACATGACATATGAATAGACGACCCTATACCTGATGAGGCGCAGGTCAGCTTTCCCGGATTCTTTTTTGCATACGAAATATAGTCGTCCACCGAATGGATGTTTTTTTTCGGATTGACTACAAGCACGTTGCCGATCGACGCGATGAAGCCGACACTTTTGAAGTCTTGCAGATAATCGTAGTTCAGGTTTTTATAGAGCGAACGGTTGATTGTGTTGGCAATACTCCCCACCAGCAGGGTATAGCCGTCGTTCTTTGCCCGGGCGACGTATTCAGTGCCAATGTTGCTGTTGGCCCCAGGTTTGTTTTCCACAATGACCGTTTGCCCCAATTGGCTGGAAAGGCCTTTGGCTATCAATCTTGCGAGGATATCGGTGGCGCCTCCTGCGGAATAGCCAACGACCAGGTTGATGGGGCGATCGGGATAAGCTGCCGCCGCCACGGGGGAGGCGGACAGTAGCGCCAGCGTCAGCGCCGTCATGCCAAAGCATTGTGTTTTCATCATGTCTCCAGTCTCATGTTTTATTGCGTTGATATGCAGCTGCATTCTAGTCAGGTCCAATCGTGTGACAAAATTAATTTGTCCATCATTTGGACAAAAGGAGCTTATATGCGATACAAGGATGAGCCCAAGACGTTGGTGCGCGGTCTGGACATACTGGAGGCGCTCAGTAGCGCCGATGCTTCTGGGTTGAAGATCGCCCAAATCGCCGCGAGAACCGGCATATCGCGGCCAACGGTATACCGTTTTGTCAGCGTTTTGCTCGATAAGGGATACATCACTGCACTTTCTGAATCAGGCCGCTACGCATACAACCGCGACAAACTGGATCACATTGCCGAGTCCGGCGATGAGTTCGAGCAATTTAAGGAGGTGTTGAGGAAAATCAGCGAAAAAACGGGCGATTCGTCTTTTCTGATCAGGCAGGATAATGCGGATTCCTTGTGTATCCACCGGGAAATTGGCACGTATCCCC
>DATGQC010000282.1:0-10362 GCA_035304425.1 Advenella sp. | reverse complement strand
GATAATGGAGGCCGTCATGCCCTCTTCATCGCTTTCCAGCACCTGGGCCCCACCGCACCAGGGCATGAATTGGGGGTATTTCTCGACGTCGGCGACCAGATTGAACATATTGGCGGCCGAGTACGGGAGCAGAACGGAGCGATGAACAGTAGTGGACATGAATAATTTGGCTACGGCGGTGGATGGGGAACAGGCAAATACGCCAACAGTGTAAACAACCTGCAGCACAAGCAGGTTGATTCAATTACAATTGCGTGAAATCATTGCATTTTGCGCGATTAAACAGACCCTATTTTAACGGGTCAAATCCATTTATAAAATCAAACATGAGCATTACCGACAATCGCAAGGCAACCCACGACTATTTTATTGAAGAGCGCTTCGAGGCGGGCATTGTCCTGGAAGGCTGGGAAGTCAAATCCATCCGGGCCGGCCGCGTGCAACTGGGCGAGAGTTATGTCATCGTGCGCGACGGAGAATTACAGTTGCTGAACATGCACGTCAGCCCGCTGGCGACCGCTTCAACGCATATCCATCCCAACGCCACCCGCACCCGCAAGTTGCTGTTGCACAAAAATGAAATCAACAAACTCATTGGCAAGGTGGAAATCCGCGGCTACACGCTGGTCCCGTTGAATCTGCATTTCCGCAACGGCAAAATCAAACTGGAGTTTGGTCTGGGTAAAGGCAAAAAACTGCACGACAAACGGGACAGCGCCCGCGACAAAGACTGGCAGCGCGAGAAGGAGCGTATTATGAAACACGATACGCGCAGACGCGATTCCTGAATCCGGTCTGTTGAACGGCGCAGTCTGCGCCGTTTTTTGTTCTTCAAACCAGCCGACAGGCAGGCGCCGTACCGCTGCCTGTGGCCCCGGGCGTCTCTTCTGTCTGACGGAACAATAGTATCAAATGCCTGAAGAGAGCCCCATTCCGGGGCTCATCAAGCGCTATCGGGTCTGCCCGGGCGGAGGCGTCAGACCGGAAGCACCCTGATTGCCCTGTCCGGTGGCCTTGACCACGGTCATGGCAGAGGCGATCAAACCGCCCACATCAGCCAGATTGGCCGGCAGAATGAGCGTGTTTCCTTCCTTGGCCACATTCGCAAACGCATCTACATAGTTTTCTGCGACACGCAGATTGACGGCGGCCATGCCGCCAGGCTGTTCGATCGCGTGCGCCACCTGTTCGATTGCCTGGGCGGTCGCCTCTGCAATGGCAATGACCGCAGCGGCCTCGCCCTGGGCCTGGTTGATCTGGGCTTGCTTCTCACCTTCGGAACGGGCGATCGCCGCTTCCCGTTCGCCGGTGGCGATGTTGATCTGTTCCTGCCTGCGTCCCTCGGACGCCGCGATCAGGGCGCGTTTTTCACGTTCGGCGGTAATCTGGGCCTGCATGGCGCGCAGAATTTCATTGGGTGGTGTCAGATCCTTGATTTCATAACGCAGCACCTTGACCCCCCAGTTGGTCGCCGCTTCATCCAGCGAAGCCACGATGGTGCTGTTGATGGCATCCCGCTCTTCAAAGGTTTTGTCCAGCTCCATCCGCCCGATGACCGAGCGCAGAGTAGTTTGCGCCAGTTGCGTGATCGCCGAGATATAGTTTGACGAGCCATAAGAGGCAAGCATGGGATCAGTCACCTGGAAGTAAATAACGCCATCGACCTGCAGCTGGGTATTGTCCCTGGTAATGCAAATCTGGCTGGGCACATCCAGCGGTATTTCCTTGAGCGAGTGCTTGTAGGCAACCCGGTCGACAAAGGGAATAATAAAACGCGCACCCGGCGATAAGGTGCGATCATACCGGCCCAGCCGCTCAATAATCCACGCGTTCTGCTGTGGTACGATGGCAATGGATTTGACCAGAAATACCAGTACCAGGACAACCAGTATGGCCAGAAAGATAATCGACGTATCCATAATTTGACTCCTGAACTACGCACTGCTTGATGTAAGTGGTTCCGATGCAGGCGCCACGACAAACACGATGCCGTCAACATCAACGATACGATAGCTGCCGGGAACCGGCGTGCTGCTGACGGCGGGGTCCAGCCGGACCTGCCACTTCGCACCACGGTATTGAACCACAGCGGTTTTCATGGGAGACCAGTCCGCAACGTGCACAATCTGGCCAATGTCCAGATTGACATCGGCATTTCGACTGGCGCCATGGCGCGCGCCCCGTTTGACAAAGCCACTGGATTTGAGAATAAAGAAACCGACGATGCCCAGCACGCTGAAGGCCAGCAATTGCCAGGCAAGCTCGCCACCCACCCAGGCCACCACGCCGGCGCCGGCAGCGGCGACCGCGACCAGCAACAGGAAAAAAGTACCCGTGAGCAACTCAAGAATAAGCGCGACGGCCGCAACAACAAACCAGATCCACATGATCGCTTTCCTGCAACAGATGCGCGCCCCAATGAGGCGCATGCAGAAGCACGGCAGCCATCACGCGACTGCCATGCTCCCGACCACTATCAATTGATACCGAGCAATTCCACTTCGAAAACCAGCGTTGCATTGGGCGGAATGACGCCGCCTGCGCCGCGTGCACCATAGCCCAATTCAGCCGGGATAGTCAGTTTACGGGTGCCGCCCACTTTCATGCCCTGCACACCCTGGTCCCAGCCCTTGATCACATGGCCAGCGCCCAGCGGAAATGAAAATGGCTGTCCGCGGTCCTTGCTGGAATCGAATTTCTGGCCGTTATCCTTAAGCCAGCCTGTGTAATGCACCGACACCTGCTGGCCGCTTTTTGCCTCTTGGCCATTGCCTTCGGTGACATCTTCAATAATAAGTTCGCTCACGTGTAAATTCCTGAATACAATGTAAAACTAAAGTGTACCGTAAGTCGCTGGCGCATTCGACAAAAAGGCGCGAAAACAGTGGGGATTGGCATGCAAAACAAAGCGGGCGCCTTGCCCTGATTTGCAATCAGAAAAAGGCGCCCGCAAAGGCTCTGTCCACTGCCCTCAGACAGCGGATTAATGCTGGCCAGGTTTATTTGGCCAGTTTCTGCCAGGTATCGACAACCGTATCCGGGTTCAGAGACATCGTCAGGATACCCTGCTCTTTGAGCCATACAGCCAGATCCGGGTGGTCGCTGGGGCCCTGGCCACAAATACCAACGTATTTATTGGCCTTCAGACACGCCTGGATAGCGCGTTGCAGCATAAATTGCACTGCTGCATCACGCTCGTCAAAATCGGCTGCCAGCAGTTCCATGCCCGAATCGCGATCCAGCCCCAGCGTAAGCTGGGTCATGTCGTTGGAACCAATAGAGAAACCATCGAAATATTCCAGGAACTGTTCGGCCAGAATCGCATTGGATGGCACTTCGCACATCATGATGACACGCAGACCGTTCTCGCCGCGCTTCAGGCCGTTCTCTGCCAGCAGGCCGACCACTTTTTCCGCCTGATTCAGTGTACGCACGAACGGCACCATGATTTCAACGTTGGTCAAGCCCATGTCGTCGCGAACGAAACGCAGCGCTTCGCATTCCATACGGAAGCATTCTGCAAAATCGTCGGCAATGTAGCGCGATGCGCCGCGAAAGCCCAGCATCGGGTTCTCTTCCTCGGGCTCATAGCGGGAGCCGCCCACCAGCTTGCGATACTCATTGGACTTGAAGTCGGACAGACGCACAATGACCGGCTTGGGATAAAATGCTGCTGCGATCGTTGCAATGCCTTCTGCCAGTTTTTCAACAAAGAAGGCGCGCGGGCTGGCATAGCCACGAGCGGCAGATTCCACCGCTTTCTTCAGTTCTGCATCAATGTTTGGATAGTCCAGCACCGCCTTCGGATGCACATTGATGTTGTTGTTGATAATGAATTCCAGACGAGCCAGACCCACACCGCCGTTAGGGATTTGAGAAAAGTCAAAAGCCAGTTGTGGATTGCCCACGTTCATCATGATCTTGACGGGGATCTCGGGCATATCGCCGCGACGGACTTCTTCCACTTCGGTTTCCAGGAAGCCGTCGTAAATGCGACCCTCGTCGCCTTCGGCGCAAGAGACAGTGACCTCGGCGCCTTCCTTGAGGTCTTCCGTTGCAGTTGCACATCCGACAACGGCAGGAATACCCAATTCACGGGCAATGATTGCCGCGTGGCAGGTACGGCCGCCACGGTTGGTGACAATAGCCGAAGCACGTTTCATGACGGGTTCCCAGTTCGGATCCGTCATGTCTGTCACCAGCACATCACCAGCCTGGACTTGATCCATATCGTTGATGTCAGAGACGATACGGACTTTGCCTGAGCCGATTTTCTGGCCGATGGCGCGACCGCTGATCAGAACCTTGCCGGTCGCTTTCAATTTATAGCGCAACTGGACGTCGTTCCCGGTCTGCTGGGATTTGACGGTTTCGGGACGAGCCTGCAGGATGTACAGTTTGCCATCGATGCCATCGCGACCCCATTCGATATCCATTGGGCGCTGATAGTGTTTCTCGATGATGACCGCGTAACGGGCCAGCTCAATCACTTCGTCATCGGTCAGGGAATAGCGATTGCGTTCGGACACCGGCACTTCGACGGTGCTGACCGCGTTCTCGCCGGGCTTGCGCTCGCCGTTGAACTCCATTTTGATCAGTTTGGAACCGATCCGGCGCCCGACGATCGGATATTTCCCTGATGCCAGCGTCGTTTTAAACACATAGAATTCGTCCGGGTTGACCGCGCCCTGCACTACCGTTTCGCCCAGACCGTAGGAAGACGTGATGAACACGACATCATTGAAACCGGATTCGGTATCCAGCGTAAACATCACACCGGCGCTGCCCTTGTCCGAGCGCACCATGCGCTGAATACCGGCAGATAATGCTACGTCCGCGTGCGCGTAGCCTTTGTGGACGCGATAGGAAATAGCGCGGTCGTTATATAGCGATGCGAAAACGTGACGGATTTTGTCCAGTACATCGTCAATACCGGCGACGTTCAGAAAGGTTTCCTGCTGACCGGCAAAGGAGGCATCAGGCAGATCTTCCGCGGTGGCAGAAGAGCGCACGGCAAACGAACCCTTGCCATCGGCGTCAAGTTCGGCGTAGGATTGGCGGATCTGTTTTTCGAACTCGTCAGAGAACGGTGCTTCGGTAATCCATCCCCGGATTTCTGCACCGGCCTGGGCCAGTTCACGGACGTCCTCAGGATTAAGCGAAGTCAGACGATCAGCGATGCGCTTGTCCAGTCCGGACGTTTTGAGAAAATCGCGGAAGGCATCGGCAGTGGTGGCAAAACCGCCGGGTACACGGACCCCGGCATTGGCCAACTGGCTGATCATTTCGCCGAGCGAGGCATTTTTCCCGCCAACAGAGTCAACATCCGACATGCGGAGTTTCTCGAATGGAACAACATACGACATTTAAGTCACCCTTAGATTAAAATGAAAGCTTATTTGATTAGAAAATACGCGCTTTTCTAATCAAATAAGCCTGAAACGCTCGGTCAGGTACAAAGTACCATGATTGTACCGTCTTTTTCTACACTCACAGGATCAAATTGGAACATGTCAGAATCACAAAAAAAACGGACGGTCTTCATCGTATCGGATGGCACGGGCATCACGGCAGAGACCTTCAGTCACTCCGTTTTGTCGCAATTTAGCGCCGATTTTGATTTCACGCTGTTACGCGAGCCGTTTATCACATCCGAGGAAAAAGCAGCCAAGGTTGCCGAAAAAATCAACGCCGCCGCACTGGCTGAAAATTCGCCGCCGCTATTGTTCAGCACCTTGGTCAAACCCGAAATTCTGGCTGTGGTGCAGCAATCGAACTGCATCTTTCTGGACATTTTCGGCGCCTGCGTCAGTCAGCTGGAAACCGCACTTGAAACCAAGTCGCGTCCGACCATCGGACTGTCACATCTGAGCGCCAGTTCCAAACAATATCGCAACCGTATCGAAGCCATTAATTTTACGCTTGCACACGACGACGGCCAGTTCGTGCACGGCCTGAAGGAGGCCGACGTGATCCTGGTCGGTGTATCGCGCTGCGGCAAAACCCCCACCAGCCTCTACCTTGCCATGCAATACGCCATCAAGGCAGCCAATTTCCCCCTGATTCCCGAGGATTTTGAGCGCGGCGCGCTGCCCAAAACGCTTCAACCGTATCGCAACAAACTGTTCGGCCTCTCGATCCAGCCCGATCGCCTGTCCGAGGTGCGTAACGAACGCCGCCCGGACAGCCAATATGCATCGATCAAACAATGCCTGTATGAGGTCGCCGAAGCCGAGCGCCTGATGAGGCGTGAAAACATTCAATGGCTGTCGACAACAACCAAATCCATTGAGGAAATTTCTACCACGGTTATCCAGATTCTGGGGCTCAAGTCCCATTCCTCGGGCACCTATTGATGCGCCGCTGCCCGTCAGGGCCAATCAGTCCTGCAGATGCTGACGTCGTTGCTCGAATAACAGGATTGCGGCCGCGACCGCGGCATTGAGCGATTCCACCGCAGCGCTCTGTGGAATGAAAATGCACTGATCGGCATCGGCCAGGATGTCTGGATGGACCCCCTGCCCTTCGTTGCCAACAACCCATAAACAAGCGGCCGGTAAATCCCCCGTATACAGGCTGCGGGCGCCAGGCGCCAGCGAGGACGCCAGAACGGGCATATCCAGTCTGGACCTTATATCGGGAAAATGCTGATGCTCATGAATCTCCAGCGCAAAATGGGCGCCCTGCGCACTTCGCAGCACCTTGGGAGACCAGGCGCCGACACATCCGACTGAAAGCAAGACATCGTTGACGCCTGCAGCCGCCGCTGTGCGCAAAATAGTGCCAAGATTCCCAGGATCTTGCAGGCGGTCGAGCCACAATGCGGTGCTTGCAAGACGGCTGATGGTTGCAGGAACGGGACGCGCAGCGACAAACATGATGCCCTGCGGTGTCTGCACAGTAGCAATTGCGTTAAATAGCGCGTCCGCAAGCAGATATTGGCGCGCCCCTTCGTTTGCGGCAAGCAGGCGAATGATATCCGGATGACTCATTGCCGAGGCCTGCACCAGGATGGATTCGGGCGGGCCATAGCGCTTCAGCCACTCTTCACATAGATGCACGCCTTCAAGCAGGATGCGGGTTTTATCCCGCCCTGCCGCCACTTTCATGCCCTGCCGGACCACTACATTATCTTTTGACTGAATCTGTTTCATAAAAAAATATCCCTGCCTCAGCAGGGATATTAACGTATTTCTGTTGCAGGCCGGACAAGCTGGCCTGCGCGTTCATTTAAACGACATCAGGCGATTTATTGCCATCAAAATCGGTCCAGTATCGTTCCTGGTAGTTATACAGCTTGCAAGCCTTGATGGTGCGAAAGTACCACGACCAGCTGAACATCTGAATCACGATCCGGCTGGGCAACATGTCTTCCAGTGTTTTCTGCGCTTTTTTCAACTTGTACAACGGGATGCTCATATCAACGTGATGCGCGGTATGCTCCATGATATGGTGCATGAGGGTCCCGAACTTGAAGCGGAACATCATGTGCACGGTGGTTGATACAAACGGTTGCGCTTTGGCCCAGACCGCGCGGTTATCATGCCACACCACGCGTGTATGCGTATGCTGGATGTAGACCACGAAGCCAATCATGTAAAACCAGAACAGCAACGGGATCAGCCAGGCAAAAGCCACCAGCATAAGGACCGACTGTCCGGTTGCGTGCGCGGCGTAGATCACCCCGCCAAGCCAGGCCAGTCCGAAAATGCTTACCAACAGACCGTCCCAGAAAAATACCTTGCGCTGGGTTCCCATATACCCTTTGCTGGGGAACATCATCCGGTTCCACCAGATCTCAATGATGTAATAGATGCCGGCGCCAAGGGGGCCCCGATACACGCGCTCCATAAAACGCCCTATGGGCGACAGGGCGTCATACTCTTCTTTTGTCTTCGGACACCAGACAAAGTCCATGCCTTTCAGATTGGTAAAGCCGTGATGCACCACATTGTGCCCGACATCCCACAGGCTGTATGGGGACACGGCAGGCAAAAAGGCAATTCGGCCGATCCACTTATTAAGCTTGCGATGAGGCGTCAGGCTTTGATGGCAGGCATCATGCCCGATAATGAAAAGGCGACCTATCACGAAACCGGCCACCAGCGCACAAATCAGCTTGAGCCACCATGCAGACAAAAAGATGGCGCCGGCCAGCAGGGCCAACAGCAAGGTGTAATCAACAAACAACAGCAGAAACGCGCGAAACGTATTCTGCTGGGAGATTGGAATCAGCCAGCTGCGTATGATTTTCCGGTGCGGCAACTCTGCATCGGGCGCAATAGGGGTAAATTTTGTTTCCATTATGTGATTTTCATGTCGGGTGTCCCCGCAAATAGGCAGTGCATATTGTACTTGCAATAGGCTTCAGCTACGTGTCAATTTAATGCAATGTTTTATTTAGTGCACGTTTCAGGAGAAAAAACCGATTTTCGATGCATTCTGAAGCCAGTTTACAGACATTACAGGCTCAATCAAACAAGTTACTGTCATGTATATTGAGAGCATGAATCCGATTTTACGCCAAAAAGCCATCGCTTGTCTGTAACGATATAAGGGCGCGGACGGGCGCGAACGTGCTGCGATGCACCGGACAGGGGCCGTGAACTTTCAGGCGGGCCAGGTGCAACGCAGTGCCATACCCCTTATGCTGATCAAATGCGTATTGCGGATATTGCTCGTGCAATTGCAGCAGTTGCGCATCTCTGGCAGTTTTTGCCAATATAGATGCGGCTGAAATGCAGGCATGCAGCGCATCGCCTTTGATTACCGCGTGACATGGCGCATTCAGCCCCTTGGGCACCTGATTGCCGTCAATCAATACCAGCTCAGCGCGGGCCTGATCGCCTGCCATGGCCAATCCTTCGAATGCGCGTTTCATTGCCAGCATGGTGGCGCCCAGGATGTTCAATTGATCTATTTCCGCAACGCTGGCACTGGCGATGGACCAGGCTAGCGCTTTGTCGCGGATGCGCAGCGCAAGGCTCTCACGCTTGGCCGCAGTCAGTGCTTTTGAATCAGCCAGCCCGTTGATGCGGCGGCCCGGATCAAGAATGACCGCAGCGGCAAAAACATCTCCGGCCAGCGGCCCCCTGCCCGCCTCATCGATCCCCGCTGTCATGCGTGGCAAAGGCAGGTTGCCAAACAAGGACAGGTCAGCCGTTCGCAGTCGCAAGAATTGCCTCCGCCGCCAGTGTTGCCGTATCGCGATTAAGTTCGCGATGCAATTGACGAAATTTCGCTTCGGTTTGCTTGATATACGTCGTGTCAGTCAGCGCCCTTACGCACGCGGTCGCAAGATTGGCCGGGGTGGCCGCTTCCTGCAGCAACTCGGGCACCGCAAATTCCCGCAACAGGACATTGGGCAGGCCGACCCACGGCAGCGAGGGCCCTGCCTGTCCGGCTTTCCATTCCATCAGTCGGCGCATTAGTGGCGTGAGCACATAGGAAATGACCATGGGTCGCTGAAACAAAGCGGTTTCCAGCGTCGCCGTCCCGCTGGCAACCAGTGCCGCGTCGCAGGCCTCCATGATATCCCAGGCGATCGGATGGTCCGCCACGCGACTGCGAAAACACTGCAGGTTTTTCACCGGATAACGCTGCGCAATCGCATTGAACTGCGCCTGGCGGGCTTCATTGACCAGCGGCACAATAAACCGCAGGGATGGGTCGTCTTTTTGCAGCAAACTTGCCGTCTGCAGAAAACGCGGCGCCAGCTCGGCTATTTCCGAGGCCCGGCTGCCCGGCAAAATGGCCAATATGGGGCCGTCCGGATCAATACCCAGGCGCAGACGCGCCTGCTGCTTATCCGGCTGCGCCGGAATCTGCGCCGCCAGCGGATGACCGACATAGGTGACCGGCACGCCTTCCTTGCGATAAATTTCTTCCTCGAAGGGAAACAGAACCAGCATATGGGACACCGCAGCACGGATTTTGTGAATTCTTTCGTAACGCCATGCCCAGATCGAAGGGCCTACAAAATGAACAGTAGGAATGCCGCGTTGGCGAAGATGCAGCTCAAGCCGCAGATTGAAGTCAGGGGCATCTACACCCACAAAAACGTCAGGCCGCAGCTTCAATACTGAGGCGCGAAAGCGCAAATAAGTCTGAACAAGCCGGGGAAGATTTTTCAGCGCATCTACATAACCGAAAACGGACAAATCGTCCATCGGGTACAGCAGTTGGGTGCCCTGCTGCAGCATCTCCGGGCCACCGATGCCACTGACCTGCAGTCCCGGGTCTCGCGTACGTATTCCGTGAATGATCCGGGAAGCAAGCAAATCGCCAGACGGTTCGCCCGCCACCATCGACAAGACCAGGCTCATCCCCGGCTAACGCCACGCGAGGCTGTTTCGAAGAAGC
>DATGQC010000281.1:0-4696 GCA_035304425.1 Advenella sp. | reverse complement strand
ACAATGCACCGGTGCGTACGCAGCTGCGCCGGGTGTGCCGGCATGCCCGCACTTTCAAGATACCTGGGAGAGGCGCAAAGGATCCGACGATTAAGGGCGATGGTTCGCGCCGTCAGGCTCGAGTCCCGCTGTTCGCCAAAGCAAATCGCTACATCAAAACCATCCTGGACCAGATTGACCGGACGATCGCTCAATTGCATTTGTACTTCGACTTCTGGGTTGTCGCGCTGGAATTGCGACACCAGGGGAACGATATAACGTCGCCCAAAGCCCAGGGTGGCATGCACACGCAGCAGGCCGCGCGGAGTGGCTCGACTGTCCACCAGTGTCTGTTCAAGCATTTTCAGCTCGTTGAGCAGATGGTTGCCCTGGGCCAGATAGGACTCTCCTTCCACCGTAAAACTGATCCGACGCGTCGTTCGGTTCATAAGCCGGACTCCCAGGCGTTGCTCCAGCGCGGCAAGACGCTTGCTCACGGTAGACGGCGTTACGCCGAGCTCCTGAGCAGCACGTGCCAGTGTCGCATGCCTGGCCAGCAAAACGAAAAAACCAAGATCAGAATAGGAATCCATGCAATTGCAGTATTCAGGTGTCGATTTCAATTGAAATTCGTTCTTATTATATCCCTGCAGGAAATAATAAATTGAATACAGTGACATTATGTCTGCAACAAGGGGAATTAGAATAGGTTGTCGTATCAGCAACGCCTGATACGACAACACCATATCCAGAATAACTCCAGGAGACAAACAATGCGCAGGATTACCCCTTTACGCCAACTGCTGATCGGCATGGCATTTGTTTTGCCCGCAACCTGTCTGGCACAGTCCTTTCCGGAAAGGCCCGTGAGGCTTATTGTCCCGTACGCACCCGGCGGCAGCGCCGATATTGCCGCCCGCCTGATCTCCGATGACTGGTCCAAGGCCCTGGGCCAACCGGTCGTCATCGAGAACAAGGCAGGAGCAGGCGGCAATATTGGCGTTGATCTGGTCAGCAAGGCAAAGCCCGATGGCTACACCATTGGTCTGCAGACTGTGTCATTGGCGATTAACCCGGCGCTGTACCCGCGCATGCCTTACGACACGCTCGCGGACCTGGATCCGATCGGCATGGTTGCCACCTCCCAGCACGTCCTGGTCGTGAACAATAAACTATCGGCCAAAAACGTCAACGAACTGATTCGTGACGCCAAAGCCTCGCCAGGGACGCTGCAATATGGCTCAGCTGGCACAGGCAGCACGTTTCACATGGCTGCCGAGTTGTTCAAATCCGTCTCACAGACCAACATCACGCATGTTCCCTACCGGGGTGGTGGCCCGGCCTTACTGGACACGATCGGTGGACACGTGCAATTGAGTTTCCCCGTGCTGTCAGCTGCCCTGCCGCAAGTTCAAGGCGGCCAATTGCGCCCCCTTGGCGTGACCGGCCCCAAACGCTCCGCGCTGATGCCCGACGTGCCCACCATTGCCGAAGCCGGTTTGCCCGATTACAGCTTCGAGACCTGGTTTATGGTGTTTGCTCCTGCTGGCACACCAAAGCCCGTGATCGAAAAACTCAATGCCACGCTCAACGCTACCCTGAACAAACCGGAACTTAAACAACGCATGACCAAGGAAGCGTATGATCCCGCTCCGTCATCCACCGATCAAGCACGCCAGCTTCTGGCTGGCGACATGAAAAAATGGGCATCCCTGATCAAGGCCAGCGGCATCAAGGCCGACTAAACACACCCTCATGTCTGATGAAATAATATGACTGCAAAAACGCTTTACCAAAAACTGCTCGACTCGCATACCGTCGCCAGGCTGGACGAGCAGAATATTCTGCTCTATGCCGACCTGCACCTGATGAACGAGTACACCAGCCCCCAGGCCTTTTCCGGCCTGAACGACAAAGGCCTGCCCGTGCCGCTGCCCGGGCAGAACGTCGCCGTCGTCAGTCACATCATCCCCACCCATTCGGTCAAGAACCGGATCATCGCCGATCCGGCCTCCGCCTTGCAGGCCAGCAATCTCAAACGTAACTGTGATATGCACGGCATTCCCCTGTTTGACACCAATGACCCGTTGCAGGGAATCGAGCATGTGGTCAGCCCGGAACACGGCATGATACGTCCGGGCATGGTTGTTATCTGCGGCGACAGCCATACCACTACCTATGGGGCGCTGGGTGCACTGGGTTTTGGCATCGGCACCTCTGAAGTAGAACATGTGCTTGCCACGCAGACACTGGTGTATCGCCTGGCCGGCAATATGCGAATCGACGTCGACGGTCAATTGCCGATTGGCTGCACTGCCAAGGACTTGATTTTGATGATCATTCGCCATATCGGCGCCCAGGGCGCCCGCGGCTATGTGATCGAATTTTGCGGCACGGCCATCAGCGCGCTGTCCATTGAAGCACGCTTTACTCTGTGCAATATGGCGGTAGAAGCCGGCGCGCGAGGGGCGCTGATCGCGCCCGATCAGCGTGCCATGGATTACGTACTGCAACGGGCTACTGATATCTCAACCGATATGCGCGAACAGGCCCTGGCGCACTGGCACACGTTATTCAGCGATGACGACGCTGTATTTGAGATCACGCATCATTTTGATGCGGGCGAGGTTGCACCTTACGTGACGTGGGGGATCAGCCCTGACCAGGCCATTTCCATTGAAGAACTCATCCCTGCAGGCAATCATCATGATCACTCACAAACAGATGCAGGATCATACACCGCACAGGCGCTTGACTATACCGGCCTAACCGCCGGCACCTCACTGCTGGGTACGCCGATACAACACGTGTTTATCGGCTCCTGTACCAATGCCCGGATCGAGGATCTGCGTGAAGTGGCGCAAATCGTACGGCAACGCCACGTAGCAGATGGCGTTCGGGCCATGGTCGTACCCGGCTCCGGCGCCGTGCGCCAACAGGCAGAGGCCGAGGGCATTGCGCAAATACTGATCGATGCCGGTTTTGAATGGCGTCAGCCCGGCTGCTCCATGTGTCTTGCCATGAATGATGACGTGCTCGGCTTCGGACAGCGCTGCGCCTCTACCACCAATCGCAATTTTGAAGGCAGGCAGGGTCGCGGTGCCATCACCCATCTCATGAGCCCGGCCATGGCCGCTGCTGCCGCAATTACAGGCGTCATTACCGATGTACGCAAGCTGGATCAACCGGAGAATTTTCATGCCTGAACACCATGTCATCTCGGGCGTGGCTGCCCCCATCCCCCAGCCTAATCTGGATACCGATCAGATCATGCCCAAACAGTTTTTGCGCGGCATAGACAAGAAAGGACTGGATCAGGGTCTGCTTTACGACATGCGATTCGACCAGCAGGGGCAGCGCATTGATCATTTCGTTCTGAATCGCAGTGAATACGCCAATGCCAATATCCTGGTGGGCGGCGCCAATTTCGGTTGCGGGTCAAGCCGGGAGCATGCTGTATGGGGACTTAGCCAATTCGGCATACAGGCCGTGATTGCATCCAGCTTCGCAGAGATTTTTTACTCCAATGCAATGAATAACCGTCTGCTGCTGGTTGTGCTGTCCGAAAACGAGGTAAAGAACATCCTGGCAGACGTCAAGCACCCACAGACAGCACATGTTGCGATCGATCTGGTCAGTATGACAGTCCAGAGCCATACTGTTCGGGCCAGCTTCAAACTGCATGAACGCCATCGACGCATGTTTCTGGAGAAACTGGATCTTGTCGAGGCAACACTGACCCGAAAACCGCAGATTGATGATTTCGTGGCGCAATATCATCAGCGGTATCCATGGCAAGCGGACGTGGCAGGCAAAACAATCGCCCGTCTAAGGGGCTGAATCAACCGGCTTGCCGTGGAAAATGGCTGGTTTCCTGGTGAGCACGGTCTGTTCGCATGCAGCCCCGAGGACTGTCGGACGCTTGTAAATACGCCGCGTGATGAATCTATACCGCAAATCAAGATCTAGATCAAAACGTCTTTTGAGCAGATGCCTTAAAATGCACACCGATTGAAACCGGCATCACTCAGAGTGGTGGCTATACAACGCATCAAAGGCCTTGTTGTGAATACATACGCAACCAAAGAATCGTTTAAAAATGAGCTGACCAAGCGAGCCCAACTATTCATTTCCGAGTTTGATGGTATTGCAGAATCCGAAAGAGATCTCATAAAACCCGGAGTAGATCGCAGTCCGGCGCAGATGCTGGCTTATCAGCTTGGATGGATGGATTTGTTGCTCGATTGGGAACAAGACGAACAAAACGGCAAAACCGTGACCACGCCAGCGGCAGGTTTTCAGTGGAACAAGCTCGGCCGACTCCATGAATCGTTCTACAAAAAATGGAGCGGTGTTTCAATACAGCAATTGCAGTTCGAATTTGCCAATCGTCTCATTGGAATCATCTGCCTCGTGGATTCGCTCTCCGACCAGGACTTCTTCGAGCCCGGCCGTCGACAATGGGCATCTTCCACGCCATCGGCCTGGCCAGTATGCAAATGGCTGCATATCAACACTGTCGCACCATTCACCAGCTTTCGCACCAAGATCCGCAAATGGAAGCAGCTGTAGCCGCGCACGGGCCAGTCGCCATACCATACACAAATATGTCCGGATTACTCAAGCAGCCCTGTCTGCCTTGAATCCAGGCGGCATATAAAGGTGGGCATGATCGAACCAACCCGTTCAATCAATCAGCGCCCCATTCTCATGAAAC
>DATGQC010000280.1:0-2382 GCA_035304425.1 Advenella sp. | reverse complement strand
TGAACTTGGACCCCATCATCAAGCCGCGCAATTCACAATGTGTGAATAGAAACTGCACGTTGTGCAGACGGCGCAAGGGTTCGCGCAGCAAGGCTTCGCTTTTGGGATGATAGAAAAAATAATGCTGGGCTGCCCTGCTGGGAAACATATAAGCAAAATCGAGGACGTTGTAATAAGGTGCCGCCCCCGCTGAGTTCTGCGTACTGGCGGTGAACAAATCAACGATGCCTTGCTGCGTCTTCTTGACACAGTCCAGCTGATTGCATATTTGGTTACTGCCGATGAAATCAACCTTGATTGCGCCATCGCTGCGCTTTTCCAGCTCCTGCGCAAACCAGATTTGCCCCGACTCCTGTATTTTCAAGTTCTCGGCATTAAAACCGGCAGCGCCAAATTTGAAGTTGAACTGCGCTTTGCCGCTACGCGCTGCGGCAGTTTGCGCTGCCGCCCTGCCCACCCCTTCAAGGGTAAGAGGACCGAAGAAACCTATCGCTGCCAAGGTTGTAGATGTGAGTCCGTAGGTGCCCGCAATGCGCATAAAGCCGCGGCGGTCCATGGGGGTCTTAGTCGTCATTATTGTCTCCTGACAAGGACTAAAAGTTAGAATAATGTGTAACCCATGCTTATTGCACTGCTTACTGCCCGCTATTAAACCGCCGCCCCTGTACGTAGGGCGGCAGCATCCTGAACAATCATATCGACCGCCTTTTCAGCCATCATAACGATCGGTGCATTCGTGTTGCCAGACACTAATGTTGGCATGGCCGAAGCGTCGATGACCCGCAATCCTTGAACGCCGCGCACGCGCAGGCGTTCGTCCAATACGGCATGCGCATCGCTTGCCGGAGCCATCTTGCAGGTGCCGCTGGGATGAAAGATGGTGGCGCCATTCATTCGGCAAAATTCCAGCAGATCTTCGTCTGTTTGCGCATCCGGGCCTGGCTTGACTTCCTTTTTTATGTAAGGCGCCATGGCTGCGGACTGCGCGATGCGTCGCGCGGCCTTGACGCCAGCCACCGCTGTACGGCGGTCCAGGTCTGTCGCCAAGTAGTTGGGCTGGATCTCTGGCACTTCAAGCGGGTCGGAGGATTTGATGCGGATATACCCTCGAGACTCGGGCCGCAATTGACAGATCGAAAACGTAAAACCAGAATAGGGATGTACCTTGCCGCCTGCCATGTCGGCCGACAAGGTTGCAACGTGAAACTGGATATCGGGTGTTGCCGCCTCGTCGGGTAAAGCCCGCATGAAGCAGCCGCCCTGATTGATGCCTATTGCCAATGGCCCCTGCTTGCGAAACAACCACTGCAAGCCGATGGACGCCTGCCCGAACCAAGAATTCAGCACGTCGTTGGTCGTGATAGGCTTGCTGCACTCGTACCCCAGGCGTATTTGAAGATGATCCTGGAGGTTCTCGCCCACGCCGGGAAGGTCCGCGATAACGGGAATGCCATGCTGTTCGAGGAGCGCCGCAGGCCCAACGCCGGAAAGCTGCAATAACTGAGGTGAATGAATAGCGCCCGCTGACAATAGCACCTCGCCCCCATCGGAACTGATGTGCGCGACATGCTCTTTTCCGCCCTGCATATACTTCACACCTATCGCGCGCTTGCCGTCGAAGATAACGCCTGTTGCCCTGGCTTGACTGGCCACTTTCAGATTGGCGCGCTTGCGAGCCGGCTTTAAGTAAGCCGTAGCGGTACTGCAGCGCCATCCTTTCCAGGTGGTCAGTTGGTAATAACCGGCGCCTTCCTGGCTAACACCGTTAAAATCGGCAGTTCTGGGCACGCCGCTTGCCTCGGCGCCATGGATAAATGCCTCAATCAATTCATGCGCCTGTCCGATATCCGACACCTTAAGAGGCCCGGCGCCTCCGTGGAATTCGCTTTCGCCGCGCTGATTCGTTTCCGACTTGATGAAATAAGGCAAAACTTCTTTGTAGCTCCATCCTGGATTGCCTTGTTGTTCCCAGTGATCGTAATCTTCCCGCTGGCCCCTGATATAAATCAGACCGTTGATGGCACTTGAGCCGCCCAATGTTTTCCCCCTGGGCCAGTAAATTCGACGACCATTCATGTTGGGATCAGGATCGGTATAGAAGCACCAATTATATTTGGTACTCCACATCGTCTTTCCATACCCGATCGGCAAATGCAACCATAAGGATTGGTCTTTCGGGCCGGCTTCTAATAACAGCACCTTCACTGCAGGATCTTGGCTTAAGCGAGATGCCAGCACGCAGCCCGCCGATCCCGCCCCCACCACGATGTAATTAAAGCGTTCAACCATGAAACGTATCCGCCACGAAAGAGTATTAGAATGGAACAAAACGTTCTAACTATCTTATAGAGAGTGTCTGGAGACTACAAGATGAAAAAGGAT
>DATGQC010000279.1:0-4219 GCA_035304425.1 Advenella sp. | reverse complement strand
GGCCACCAGCAGTGAGATAACCTGTTGATCGCCGTCCAGATTCATGCCACGTACGCCGCGCGCAGTGCGGCCCATGGGGCGCACGTCGTTTTCGTCAAAGCGTACAGCCTTGCCTGCGTCAGAGAACAACATGACGTCATGTTCGCCGTCTGTCAGATCGGCGCCGATCAAATAGTCGCCTTCGTCCAGGGCCACGGCGATAATGCCGGCCTTGCGCGGATTGGAAAAGTCTGACAGCGGGGTTTTCTTGACGGTGCCGCGAGAGGTCGCCATAAACACAAAGCTGGTGTCGGAAAATTCACGCACCGGCAGGACAACCGTGATTTTTTCGCCGTCTATCAGCGGGAACATGTTGACGATCGGGCGTCCGCGCGAGCCGCGTGTGCCCTGAGGCACTTCCCACACCTTGAGCCAGTACACCCGGCCACGGTCGGAGAAACACAACAGAAAATCGTGAGTGTTGGCGATAAACAACTGATCGATCCAGTCATCTTCTTTCATGGCCGTCGCCTGTTTGCCCCTCCCACCCCGCTTCTGGGCACGATATTCGGACAATGGCTGGCTTTTTATATAGCCGCTATTGGATAGCGTCACGACCATGTCGGCAGGCGTAATGAGATCTTCCGTATCAAGCTCGGTCGCGTTCATGACCACTTCGGAGCGCCGTACATCTTTGGCGTTGGTTGAGAACTCGGCCTTGATGGCGACCAGCTCGTCGGAAATGATCGCGGTAATCCGCTCGGGTTTGGCCAGGATATCCAGCAAATCGGCAATGGTGTCCATGATACTGCGGTATTCATTGACGATTTTGTCCTGCTCCAGCCCAGTCAGGCGTTGCAGGCGCATATTCAGGATTTCCTGCGCCTGGATGTCGCTTAAACGATACAGTCCGTCGCTTTGCAGCCCGAAAATATCGGCCAGGGTTTCCGGACGATAGGCGGCGCTGCCACCCAGTACGCTGCCATCGTCTGCCCGTTGCAGCAATTCGCGCACCAGTGAAGAATCCCAATTACGCGCCATCAGTTCCTGTCTGGCGACCGGCGGCGTAGGCGCACCCTTGATGATCGCGATAAACTCATCGATATTGGCCAGCGCAACGGCCAGCCCTTCCAGCAAATGCCCGCGCTCACGCGCCTTGCGCAACTGAAATACCGTACGGCGCGTAACCACTTCCCGGCGATGGCTGAGAAAGTACTCGACCATCTGTTTCAGGTTCAGCAGTCGCGGCTGCCCTTCCACCAGCGCGACCATATTGATGCCGAAGGTATCCTGCAATTGCGTATGCTTGAACAGATTGTTCAGAATGACTTCGGGGACTTCGCCGCGCTTGAGCTCAATGACCAGGCGCATGCCGTCCTTGTCTGACTCGTCGCGGATGTCCGAAATACCCTCGATTTTCTTTTCATTGACCAGTTCGGCAATGCGTTCCTGCAGCGTCTTTTTATTGACCTGGTATGGCAGCTCGTCAACGATAATAGACTGGCGATTACCCTTTTCCATGTCTTCGAAATGGGTTTTGGCACGCATCACGACACGTCCGCGTCCTGTGCGATAGCCCTCGCGCACCCCGGTAATGCCGTAAATAATACCGCCGGTAGGAAAATCCGGAGCGGGAATCAGCTCTATCAGCTCATCCAGCGTGCAGCCCGGGTTGCGCAGGCAATACAGACAGCCGTCGATCACTTCGCTCAGGTTGTGCGGCGGAATGTTGGTTGCCATGCCCACTGCAATACCCGAGCTGCCGTTAATTAACAGATTAGGTACGCGCGAAGGCAACAACAGCGGTTCCTGCTCACTGCCATCGTAGTTCGGACCAAAATCTACGGTTTCCTGATCAATGTCGGCCAGTAGTTCGTGCGCTATCTTGGCCAGGCGGATTTCGGTATAACGCATGGCGGCCGCACTGTCGCCATCGACGGATCCGAAGTTGCCCTGCCCATCTACGAGCATATAGCGCAGGGAAAAGTCTTGCGCCATGCGTACGATGGTGTCGTACACCGCCTGATCACCGTGCGGGTGGTACTTACCGATAACATCCCCGACAATACGAGCGGATTTCTTGTAGGCCCGGTTCCAGTCGTTGCTCAGCTCGTGCATCGCAAACAGCACGCGGCGATGCACCGGCTTTAGCCCGTCCCTGACATCGGGAAGCGCCCGGCCGACAATTACGCTCATGGCGTAATCAAGATAGCTTCGGCGCATTTCCTCTTCTAGCGATATCGGCAGGGTTTCCCTGGCAAAAGAATCCATAGTATTCATAACTTATTTTGATTTGATACAAACGTCCAGAAATCCGGCAGGCGTTTTCCGGTCTCGCACGCGGGGCGAATCCGTCATTCTATCATTGTTACAGCCTGTTCAGCGCACCGGGAAGCGTGTAATGTGAACATTTATGACCACTTTATACATTTGAGACTTTACTTTAAGTATTGAGCTTTAATTTTTCATTTCTTTCAGGTGCTTGCTTTGAAAGCGGGACTTTTGCAGCAAATTTGAAACATGGTTTGTGGTTGAAATCCAACAAATTTGGTGCATAAGAGACAATATTGGAAAGTTCCCTTAAAAATGTAGGACTTAGTCTCGGCAAAGACTTCAAAAATCGCTTAAGATTGAACCACGAACAAGGGAAAACTAGTGCAACCCTTTGAATCCATATCCAAGCGTTGCTATACTGACCCTGAATTTCAATCTGCGGCGGGTTTCGCTGCGAGTCAACTTTTAGCTATCAAGCTCAACGAGGAGAAACATGAACAAACCCTCTAAATTCGCATTGGCATTCGCCGTTGTTGCAGCCGCAACGTCAGGTGTAGCATCAGCGCAAACCGTCGATAACTGGGTTAATCCATACGGTCTGGTCTGGATGAACGGCACGAATGAACACTGCTGGCGCGACAATTTCTGGACACCCGCAACCGCAGCTCAAGGTTGTGGCGCTCCTCAAGCTGAAGTCGTTGCCAACAAAGTAACCTTCAACGCTGATACATTCTTCGACTTCGACAAAGCGACACTTAAACCAGAAGGCCGTAACATTCTGGACCAAGTTGCCCAGCAAGTTACTCAATTGAACCTGGAATCTCTGATCGCTACCGGTCACACCGATTCTGTTGGTACCAACGCATATAACCAGAAACTGTCTGAGCGCCGTGCTGCTTCAGTTAAGAACTACCTGATCTCCCGTGGTGTTCCTGCTGACCAGATCATTGCTTCCGGCCGTGGCGAAACACAACCCGTTGCCTCAAACACAACTCGCGAAGGCCGTGCTAAAAACCGTCGCGTAGAGATCGAAATCGTAGGTACACGCCGCTAATTTAGCGTCTCCTGCAAAAAGGCTCCTAGTAGCAGTAAAAAGGGCTCCCGCAAGGAGCCTTTTTTACGTCTGGCGTATCGACCATGGGTGCTGTCTGGCCCGGCCGCTGCGCCTTGGCGCCCCGTTCATCGCCAGTGGTGTAAAATGCAGGCATCACTATCACACACGGTATCACTTTCCACCACTGCCTATGTCACAGACCAGCTCGCCCTCTTCCCTGCCCGTCAATGCCAGTCAGGCCGAATTGGATAAATTTGGCGATCTTGCGGCAAAGTGGTGGGATCCCACCAGTGAGTTCAAACCCCTTCACGCCATCAATCCCTTGCGTCTGGAATGGATCTCGTCCCTGGCGGGCGGCCTGGAGGGCAAAACCATTATCGATGTTGGTTGTGGCGGCGGCATTCTGGCCGAAAGCATGGCCGCCAGGGGCGCATCCGTCACCGGCATTGATCTGGCGCAAAAGTCCCTGAACGTTGCACGCCTGCATGGCCTGGAAAGCGGCGTACAGGTCGAATACAAAAACATCAGCGCGGAACAGATCGCCAGCGAGCGCCCGGCGCAGTACGACGTGGTGACCTGCATGGAGATGCTGGAACATGTGCCCGATCCGGGCTCCATTGTCCGCGCCTGCGCGACCCTGGTCAAACCGGGCGGACTGGTCTTTTTCTCCACCCTGAACCGTAATTTCAAATCATTTCTGTTCGCCATCGTCGGCGCCGAATATGTGCTTAACCTGCTTCCACGCAATACGCATACTCATAGCAGCTTTATTCGTCCGAGCGAACTGGCGGCCAGCGCCCGCGCAGCAGGACTGGAGCCCATGTCCATGAAAGGCATGCAATATAACCCAATAACCGACGTCTACTCGCTGAACAATGACACATCGGTCAACTACCTGATGGCGACCTACAA
>DATGQC010000278.1:0-3880 GCA_035304425.1 Advenella sp. | reverse complement strand
CGCCGTGCGCGCGAGAATCGGCACGCCTCGCAACGCCGTAATTGGAAAACCCACGCCCAGCAATACCGCCGGGATGGCCGCAGACACATTGAGCATCAGGTTCTTGCCGACCACCTCCGGAATCACTTTTTCCACTGCATCGGCAATGTGCACATACGTCATGTCGGCCCCGACCCGCTCGGCGACGGTGAACAGCGCGGTCACCCGGGGGTCACGCGCCTTATGCAGGGGATGCCCGTAACCGGGTATGGCGCGTCTGGCGGCACGATATTCGCCCACCACCTGCCGGGCAGCTGTGTCATAGTCTGTGGCATCGCCTGCACGCACGCGAATTTCTTCAAGAAAAACACCACTGGTTTCAGAAGCCCCCAGAATGACCGAGCCACAACCCAGAATGCCGGCCGCGACCGCGCCCTGCAGGGCGTCGGGTGCTGCCGCCAGCGTCATGCGACTGGCCTGCACGCTCGGGACCAGGCCGTGCTCCGCAATGGCCACCAATGTAGCATTCAATACGGCTGTAGCTGCGGGGGTAGGCGGATGCCCTGTGACCAATAAATGGAAATAGTCTGTGAAAGACATATTGCCGATCAGATCGACGGCCAGATCTTTGCCTCTGACGACAATGGTTTCAGTATTAGAGGCGCAGATAGCTGAATGAGGAATGGTTTCTTTACCGATTTTCATAACGTTCCCATAAGGAGCATTCACACGGCTTACGCGTACAGGCAAGCGCCGCTGGCCGGATAAATGCATTGAATAAATGAGGTCTTGTTGGAATTAATATCGCCATCGACGCTTGCGGTATAGCGCAGCTCATGTGGGCCGTCGTCCGTCAAACGCGTCTTGCAGCAACCGGCGTATGTCTTGGCGTTGAACAGGACGGGGGTTCCAGTATGGCGTGGCAATGGCCAGATCTGCTGCCCTGTCCAGATCGCTGTCACGCATTCCAATATCTTGCAAACCCTTTGGCGTGCCCAGCGATTGAGCCAGATCGTACACAGCACTGGCAGCGACGACGCCATCCTGATCCAGGGCCCGGGATATGCGTTGCATGGCCTGTGGCGCAGCGGCGGCGTTGTAGGCCAGCGCATGCGGCAATACAATGGCGTGCGTCTGAGCATGCGGCAGATCAAAGCTGCCGGCCACGGTATGGCAAAGTTTGTGATGCAAAGCCATGCCTGCACTCGCAAGAACGATGCCGCAAAGCCAGGCGCCGTAAAGACACTGCGTTCGCGCCGCGAGCGAATCTGCGTGCACACTCAGTTGACGCAAGCCCGTTGCCATGGCCCGGATGCCCTCCTCTGCCATTAATGCCAGCACCGGGTTGCCGTCCTTGGCATACAGCCCTTCAGCAGCATGCGCGATCGCATTCATACCGCTTACCACAGAAATATTAAAAGGCAACTTCAAAGTAAGCGCCGGGTCGTAGATCACGGTGCGCGGCAATGCACGCGGGTCTTTCGCGGTTTTCTTTACACCGTTTTCAGTGATGCCATAAATGCTGGTCATCTCCGATCCTGAATAGGTGCTTGGCACTGCCAGTATGGGCAAACCGCTTTCGATGGCCAGCGCCTTAGCCAGGCCGATGGTAGAGCCGCCACCCATGGCCACAATACAATCGGCTCGCCTGCTCTGCACCACCTCTTGCGCATCGCGCACCGCGGCAACCGGCACATGCATGACCGCCTGGTCATAGAAGCCGGCGCCGCGCCCGGCAAGCGCATCGACTGCCTGCTGGGCCAGCGCACGCTGACGAGGGGTGCACAACACCAGCACTTTCCGGGCGCCAAGCAGAGCCGCCTCAGCCTTTAGCGTGCGCCAGACATCCATGCCAAATACCACTCGTACCGGTTGCGCGGTATATATGAACGGTTGCATCACGTCAGTTGACCTTTGCACCGGATTTTTTTACCAGATCAGCCCATTTGTCGATTTCGACTGCCTCGAACCTGGCCAGATCCCGGGTTGATTCGCCGCCGGGCTCAACCCCCTGGGTCTTGAGCTTGGCGGCCAGATCAGGGTCAGCCAGCGCAACATCGGCTGCCTTTTTCAGCTTGGCCATAACCGGCGCAGGAGTGCCAGCCGGTGCGTACATCATGAACCATGCCACCAGATCGAAATCGCTTTTGGTCTGTTCTGCAATGCTGGCTACATCAGGAGCTGCGCTGCTGCGCTGGCTGCTGGACACGCCGATAGCGCGCAGCTTGCCTGCTTTCACATGCGACAATACCGCGGCAGGATGGTAGAACATGAACTGTACCTGTCCGGACATCACGTCCTGCAAAGCCATGCTTCCTTCCTTGTATGGCACGTGCAGCATGGTGCCGCCCAGCCGATCCTTCAGCAGCTCGCCGGCCAGATGCCCCGACGTACCGCTGCCTGCAGAAGAAAATGTGATTCCGGGAGGCGTGGCCGCAGCCTTTCCCAGATCGTCAACAGAGTGATACGGAGAATTGCCTCCTACAACCAGTATGGTCGGGGTTTGCCCAACAAACGCGATCGGTTCGAAATCTTTCTCTGGATCATAGCCTCGCTTTGAGTAGAGCTCTTTATTAATGGCGTGCGTGCCGACCGTACCCATGACGATTGTATAGCCATCGGGCGCGCTCCGACTTACCTGCGCGGTTCCGATCGTGCCGCCCGCACCGGCCTTGTTCTCGATAATGATCGACTGACCCAGCGCCTTGGACATCCGGTCGGCAATCAACCTTGCTATCGTGTCTGTAGTTGTGCCCGGCCCGAACGGCACGACCATGCGCACCGCTTTGGAGGGATACGTCTCAGACTGGGCCGGCGCAACGGCGCACAACATCGGCGCGCAAATCAGAGTGGTGAGCAGGCATCGCATAACGCGACGATATTTGGGATATCCAAGGGCATTTATCATTGTCTCGTCCTGTATGGCGCTTTTCGCACGGTATTGATTCTTGGTTTATGACTTATTGCACGACCAAGTCTAGCCGACCTGATGAAAAGATAGAAATGATTGTTTTCGTCTGTTATGATCGATACTATCAATAGTTAGAATAGCCATGGAACTCAGACACTTACGATATTTCATCGCCCTGGCAAGCTCGCTGAACTTCACGCGAGCAGCTGAACGCGTGCATGTGACCCAATCCACACTGTCACATCAGATCCGCCAGCTGGAGGAAGAAATCGGCCAGCATTTGTTCGATCGCAGCAGCAAACGCGTGGTACTGACCGAGGCCGGTGAATCGTTCCTGATCTATGCCGCTCGCGCGCTGACGGTCATCGACCAGGGGCTGAGCGAGCTCAAGCAAACCGTTGCGCCCATGACCGGTACGGTGCGCATAGGCACAACACATACTTTCAATCTCGGTTTCCTGCCAGACTGCATCGCCCTGTTTCTGAAGCACAATCCAACGGTCAAGATCGTCATTGAGGAATTATCGGGGGACGCCATCACCCAGGGCCTGAAGGCAGAGCAACTGGATGTAGGTATCGCCTATCGCCCTGAACAGCAAAAAGAAATACGCTTTGAGCCCCTGTTTAATGAGGAGCTTGCCCTGATCGTGGCCAGGGCGCATCCGCTGGCCAAGCGCAAGCGCTTGCGTATTGCCGAATTGCATAGAGAATCGCTGGTTTTATTGCCGCCGAGCTTTTCAACACGGCGTCTGCTTGATGAGTGTTTCAATACCGCTGGCGCTCAACCCAACATCGTTGCCGAAATGAATACGATCCCGGCCATGCTGGGCCTGGTGATGCGTGATCACGTTGGCTTTATCGCCGCGCCCAGCGCTGTGGCAGAACATAGTAAGCCCCTGCGCGTCATTCCGCTAGAAGGGCCAACACCCATCCGTACCCATGGCCTGCTATTTATGGACAGGCACGTTCAAACGCCAGCCAGCATGGCCCT
>DATGQC010000277.1:0-2539 GCA_035304425.1 Advenella sp. | reverse complement strand
ATCGCTGTTGAGCGCATCAACAATCCTTTCCGCCAGAACCGGCCGGACACCTAATCTTCCGCTGGCCATGCTATTGAGCAAGATGAGAAGCATGGCGCGTACTACCTCTGGTGAGGCTGTCGGCCCATGGCCGAAATTGTGGGTTTCCAGAAGCCGCCGATTGAATTCGGGATGATTATCAGGATTCAAAAGCACGCCGGTCTTGGCGCCAACGCTGCTTGTTACTCCGTATACCAGATCGCCTCTTGAAACAACGCGCTCAACCACTTTCCGGCCGTTACTGATCTGCTCCCAGGCACTCGGCGACAATCCAACTGCCGCGCCGCCGCGCGCAACGCTGACCAGACTGCCGATAGAGAGCGACTGACCGTCGATTTCAACCTTGCTATTTATCTCGTTTTGCATACCACTGTTTTCCTGTTTTCAAGCCATTTGCGTCCACACCAATCCATTGCAGCTGCCTTTTCCATACCTGGAGCGTGATTTATAAGAAAGACGCAACCGGGTTCGACCGGAGCTGCGCGCATCACGACTTGGGGCAAATCAGCAATGAAAAATGCCGTTGTCAGGAGATGCTGGTATAGTCTTTCAAAAGAGCCCCAATGCCCCGTGGCCGCAGCAAAGACAATGTAATGGCACTTGCAATAGAAGATAAATTAATTTAGTTTTCCAATATATTAATTATTCTTATGGATACGTTCACTAACAGCCCGGTTACCCTCAAGCAGCTCCGAATCCTGTTATCCATCGCAGAAACAGAAAGCTTCAGCGCGACCGCCAATGCGGTGGGATTGACGCAATCTGCGGTAAGCCAGGCAGTCAGGACGCTGGAAGATAACCTGGGTATTGCATTGATCGAGCGCACCAGCCGGCAGGTGTCTCTTAGCGCAGATGGCCGTGAACTGATCGGCCCCTTGCGCGAAGCCCTATTCAATCTGGACCTGGCAATTGAGCGCGCAAGGCAGAAAGGTTCGGAGGCAAGGGGCACGCTCACCGTGGCCTGCGGCTCGACGGTCACGGGAAGCGATTTTGCAGGCCGTCTTGCCTTCGCTCAACAGTCCTATCCTGATATCAGGCTACAGCTCAGGGATCTGGCTCATGCCTCCGTAATTGACGCGGTTCATTCGGGCTCGGCCGAAATCGGCATTTGCGTGAACGACGCCATCCCGCAAGATCTTCACACCGAATTGCTAATGCACGACGATTATTCTGTTTTTTGCAGTATTGACCACCCGTTCGCCCGACGCGCCGAGGTCCCCGTCGCTTTGCTTCAATATGAGACGTTGATCCTGCTGAGCAGCAATAGCGGTGGTAAAACGAATCTGGATAATTTTCTCGGTCGTTACGGGATCAATCCGGCAGCGGCACAGGAAGTGGCGCAGCCTGCCATGGCCATGTCTCTGGCTTCCGAGCGTTTTGGCGTTGCTGTATTACCTACCAGCTGTGGTGATGCGGCGCCCAACCCAAGTGTGCGCCGTATAAAAATCAGTCCACAACTGGATCGAAGTGTCTCCATTGTGACGCGCAAAGCCGCCAACCTGCCTGAAGCTGCCCGTTTGGTAAAAGACGCATTGACACGGCGGCACAGCAAGGTGGCCAAAAACAGCGGCATCACATTGATCGTGCCCTTCCCGCCCAACGGACCGGCAGACCGGTATGCCCGCTATTTCGCCCAGGCATTCAGTAAAAAAATAAAGCAGCGCGTTTCCGTGGATAACACAATAGGGCTGGGTGGCTTGCTGGGTGTTCACAAAATAACGAGATCCCCGCCAGATGGCCTGACGATCGGCCTGGCCGGAACAGGCGCAACGGTTTTCTCTCGCCTCAGGCAGGGAGACAATCTGTTCGACGTCTTCGACGACGTGACTTATTTACACGGACTGGTCAACGTTCCAAACATACTGTTAGTCGGATCGCATGTCGCGGCATGGCGTATGACGGATCTGATCGCTCAGGCGCGAATGCGCCCGGGAAAATATCAAATAGCGCATGTAGGCCAGGGCAGTTTAAGTGTACTGGCCGATTTATTTCAGAAAAAAACCGATCTTGTGCTGAACGCGCGTAACTACGAAGGTTTGGTGCCCGCCATGACAGACCTAATGAAGCAGCGGGTGGATATTGTTTTCGCCGAAGCGGCTGGCGCGATGTCGGCCATCAAAAGCGACGTTGTGCGCCCATTGATGATCGCCGGTCACGAGCGGCCATCATGGCTGCAGGACACGCCCACTTGCGAAGAATGTGGGCTTCCTGATGTTTTTGCAGACGGAGGTTATTGCCTGGTGGCGCCGATCGGCTTGAAGGAGAATATTCAGCATGACCTGACTCACGCCATTGTTGAAACGCTCGAATCTGCGGCAATCAAGCGCGACTTCATGTCGCTGGGAGGAACGCCTGATTATAGAACAGGACACATGTACGTCGAGTATCTCAAATCCGAACATGCAAGATGGAGAGCATTGAATATATGAGTGGGCCTGCAAGCACGTGCAGGCCTGTTTTCCACGACAACACGACAGCGTCAACACCAGGCATGACGATA
>DATGQC010000276.1:0-4132 GCA_035304425.1 Advenella sp. | reverse complement strand
GCCTGATTCAGCCGTGCCCCCTGGGAATGGCGCTCCAATATTACTGTGCCCAGTTGATCTTCCAGCTCCAATATCCGCTTGCTGACGGCAGAGGCTGTGAGGTGCATGCTTTCAGCGGCACGCGCTATGCTGCCTGTCGCCTTAACCGCCAGCACGAGTTGCAGGGTGAACAAGTCAAAGCGCGGCATGGAGGCTTGTACTTTTGTTTTCATGGCGTTGGTCAAAAAGCGTTCAGTACTGTGTTGAGTTTCGCATTGGGTGGTGAAGGTGTATGCAGGGCAACAAGACGGCGCCAGGCGAGGATTAAATTGACAAATGTGATTGCTGGTCAGTAAGTTAGCGCAGTTTTGCAAAAATGTACAGGATTGGCGGGGACGGCAGGCCTGATGGTGCTGTCGATGTTCAAACTCAAAATTACAGCTTTGAAGCAAATTGCCTGACCCGCTCCAGGAGAGTGATAGAATAGCGCGCCACTTACATCAGGCTGAAAAAAATCAACACTAACATTAACAAAAACATGAAAAAACTTGACTATCTTGAACAAAAAATAATGCTCGCCGGCAGGCTTTCCCTTGTCTTGCTGGGTGCGATCTTCCTGGCCTTTGCCATCTGGTGGGTTGTTTTGAGCGTACCCAATGGCTGGCGGCTCTATGTGGACGACAATACCGAGACCGGTGTCCAGAAGGTCGCAGGCTTCAAGCCTGATGCCAAGGCTTTTGAGGATGCGGTTCGCAGTTCGCAGGCCAGCGCGACAGGCGAAGACGAAGATACCCTCAAGCTGCGTGATGCTATGAAAACGCCGGAAATCGCTGCGCATTACGACAACGTCATCCGCCAGATCCGTTCTTTTGCCGAGAGCAAGCCCCAAGAGCGTGCACGCATTGAAGCCGCAGCGCTGGAAAACGGTACGTCGCCGCTGGCTCCGGTTGAGTTTGAAACTGTCGACAAATATTCGGTTCTTTGTGGTCCCGAGTCTGGCGCTGTGGCCGCGGCAGTAGAAGCAGCAGCCACTGCAGAAGTAGCGGAAGAGGCGGTTGACGCCGAAGCGGAACCCGCAGCTGATGCCGCCCAAGGCGAAGAGGACGCGCTCCCGCATTGCGGCAAGTCGACCGTGCGCGGCACAATCGTTGAGAACCTGAATACCGTTCTGTACACGGCAGACAGCGACGAAGACAAGCTGGCCCTGCACAAAGCCTTTATCTCCGGTCTGGACCAAAGTGTGAGCGGCTACCTGGATGGCAAGACACCGCGCGATTCCCTGTTCGCGATGCCTGAGGCACAGATCAGTACTACATTGATCTCGTCCTTCTCAACGCAATTCTCGGAAAAGCTTAACGCATCTGACTCCGATGACCGTCTGGGCAACGAAATGGAAAAACTCATCAAAGGCGTTACACCGCTGACCGTCTTGGCCAACCCCTTTGTTATTGGTACGCTGGTGTTCCTGGTGGTGTTCGTAAACCTGATGATGATGCTGGCTGTGATGCGCATTGGCCGTCGGCTGGATCAGGTGCAGGATAAGTAATCATTAGTCAGTATTCGGGAGTGCAGGCAATATTGAATTGCCTGTTATTTCCCGTTAGATAACGGTGTGACAACCAGAGTGCGATAGAGCAAGAATACCTGGCGGTTTTTAACCAGTCATAGCCTGTGACAGATGATGGCTGCCTCGTTCGAGCGCCTCGCCCAAGGTAGTGGCAAAGGCGCGTGCCATAGGCAGAGCCTCCTTGCTGTGCCTGTATATGGCACAAAAGCGTACTGTGACTTTCCCACGCAACGGCAGCGGCAGCAGCAATGTGCGTGTGCTTGGCCAGTGGTTCAGCGATATGGCCCATCCGGACATGTTGCACGTACCTTACAAGGGTAGCAGCGAGGCGCATGCAGACCTCATTGCGGGGCGGACTCATATCACCTTTGATACATTGGGTGCTGTCTTGCCGCATATCATGAGCGGTAAACGTAAACTTCTGGCTGCGGCCGGTCCCAGGCGGCTGACCCGGTCCCCCGAGATACCTACAATTGCCGAATCAGGGTTCCCCGATTTTTGTTGCTGACGCTTGGGCTGCCTTACTGGCACCCAAAGTGGCACCCAAAGGCACGCCCGCGCCGGTCATCACAAAATTGCAGCAGGCCATGGCCGAAGTACTTGTGCGCGATGACGTTCGTGATCGTCTGGAAGGCGCCGGCGCCAAAGCGGCAGGCGGTACGTCGGAGGACGCAGTTCAGTTGCTGCATCGTGACGAGCAGCACGACGGCAATCTGATCAAGAAGATGGGCATTCAGATGAATTGATGACAGCGAACACAGGAGCCGTTCCGTGCTGTCGCTTCAAAGGCCAACGGTTCTTCGTCATATCTTATCTACGGCCGTGCGGGTATTGCTTCCAGCAGAGTGCCACGATTCGCCTGCTGGCGTTTTCCGCCAGGCAATGGACCTCATGGGATGTGATCGTGTAAAGCCTAAACATTCTGTTTTTGATCAGAGTCAATGGCCGTTTCCAGCAGATTGATAAAATACCGCGCCTGACATCAGGCCAAAAAAATTCAATATCAATCTGAATATCCACATTTCTGAAACATGAAAAAAATCGAGTATCTGGAACAAAAAATAATGTTCGCCGGCAGGCTTTGTCTTGTCTTGCTAGGGTTGATCTTCCTGGCGTTTGCGGTCTGGTGGGCGGTTCTTACTATACCAAATGCCTGGCGGCTATATCTGGCTAACAATAACGGGAGCGGCGTACAGCACGTGGAAGACTTCAAGCCCGATGCTAAGGCGTTGGACGCTGCTGTTCGCAGCGCACAGATCAAAGCGGCAGGACTGGACGAAAGCGCGATAAAACTGCGCGAGGCCATGAAATTGCCGGATATTGCAGCGCATTACGACAATATCATCCGCCAGATACGCGCCTTTGCCGACAGCAAACCCGAAGAGCGCGCACGCATCGAAGCAGAAGACCAGGAGAATGGAAATTCGCCACTGGCCCCGGCCGAGTTTGAAGCCGTTGACAAGTATGCCTCTCTTTGTGATTCCGAATCCCACACGGTAACAGCAGCCGAAACGTCTACGCATTGCGGGCAGCAGACTGTGCGCGGGATCATTGTGGAAAACCTGAATTCTGTCCTTTACGTTGCGGACAACGATGAAGAGGAAATTGCCGTACACAAGGCCTTTGTCGCCGGTCTGGATCAGAGCGTGAGCAGCTACCTGGATGGCAAGACGCCGCGCGACGCCTTGTTCGCTTTGCCCGCAGCACAGATCAGCAACACATTGATTTCGTCCTATACAACGCAACTGTCGGACAAACTCAGGGGGGCTTATTCCGGGCAGGCCCGCAGCATGAATCGCGAAATGGAGCGGCTCAGCCATGGCGTTACTCCGCTGACCGTACTGGCTAATCCGTTCATGATCGGCACCCTGGTCTTCCTGGTGGTATTCGTCAACCTGATGATGATGCTGGCGGTGATGCGCCTGGGGCGTCGGCAGTCGCACTGAATGATGGGAAAGTGTCTCGTGATACGTTGCCCATCTTTTCTGGTGTAAACCCACCGCGGGCGATATCGGCCAAGTGGTTTGTTGCCGGCGATCAGTCTCCAGACCGAGTGCACTTCCCCTCGCGCTCGAGCCATGAGCGGAACAGGATAATGACTTCATCGGCAGTTCTTTCTTCCGGTACGTAAGTGCAATAGCTGCGTGACGGTAAGCGCGGGCCGGTGAAGGGGGTAACGAGTCGACCGGCAGACAGGTCGTCTGAGACCAGCGCAGTCGGTCCCATTGCGATGCCCATGCCGTCGATGGCTGCCTGCAACGTCAGGTAAAAGTGATCGAAGGTCAGGGAGGCAGGCTGTGGAAGGCCGTGAACCTGTGTTTTTGCCAGCCAGTCCGGCCACACCCGCGGCAGGCTCGTTGTGTGCAACAGCGTATGCTGTCGCAGATCATCTGGCTCGCGTATCGGTAGACGTTGCAAAAGAGCGGGGCTGCAAACCGGAAGCCGTTCCTCCGCCAGGAACGGCTTCATCGAATAACCATAGAACGTGTCGGGACCGCCTCGGATAATGACGTCATAGGCGTCTTTCAGGCTTTCCACCGGCTCGTTCGACGTCTCTACCCTGACGTCGATGTCGGCATGTGAGGC
>DATGQC010000275.1:0-18396 GCA_035304425.1 Advenella sp. | reverse complement strand
CCCCGCCCGCCTCTTGCGACCGGCATTTGCAATGACCACAAGCCCTGGGCGCGCGCCTCCTGCTGAACCGACTTTAACAGCGCAGGAGCGATATTCTCATGCTCGTCATAGGCGTCCGGCTGTTTTTCAAGCGGGATCAATACGTCATCAACAAAACGCCTGATTTTCACGCGCAACTGTTCCGTTTCTTCCGATAGAGTGAAATCCAATTTTTTATCCCTATAAAGATGATTGCAAATGGCCGCCATCGACAACGATACAGCTGCCAGTCATATAGTTCGACGCGTCAGAGGCCAGCAGCAGCAAGGCGCCTGTCAGGTCATCCGGCTGTCCCAGGCGTCGCTGTGGAATTCTGCCAATCAGCGCCTTGCCGGCCTGCGATTCAAAGAAATCCCGGTTCAGGTCGGTCAGGATGTAGCCCGGCGCCAGTGCATTGACTCGGATGCCATGGCGCGCCCACTCCAGCGCCAGGGCCTTGGTCAGCTGTTCCAGTGCCGCTTTCGAAGCGCTATAGGGCAATACTGCGCCGGCAACACGATGGCCGAGAATAGACGTGATCATGATCACACTGCCTTGCCTGTCGGCCTCGATCAGACGCCTGGCCGCTTCATTGGCAACAATCCAGCTGCCTTTGAGGTTGACATCAATCACCTGGGTAAATTCGCCTACTGACAATTCCTGGGATTTCTTATTGATTCCCAGCCCCGCATTGCACACAACAACATCGACAACGCCGAACGACCGGTGTATTTGATCGAATGCCCGGCAAACCGAATCAGGATCGGTGGCATCCATCACCACCGGCAGACTTTCAATCCCACGTTCCGTCAGTTGCTCCGCCAGGGCCTGCAAGGGCGCCTGGCGGCGCCCTGACAGCGCCACCCGGGCGCCTGCGGCACCGAGGGTTTCAGAAAAATGGGTCCCGAGCCCGCCGGCAGCGCCGGTAATCAATACGGTTTTTCCATCCAGATTCAGTATATTTTTCATAGATGTCTCCTGACCCCAATATAAATTGCATATGTGATGAAGTCAATAAAATATAACAAACGTTCTATTTATTTCCAAGAATGCACGTTCGAACTTTTGCCTGGCGAAAGTTTTGTGCAATGCACATTTACACCGGGCAACGGCAGGAATAAGGTAGCCACAACTTTGCCATGACTTCCATTTCTCGACTCAATGACAACTGCCATGACATCCGCATCCGAAAAAATCTGCAGAATACTTTCCTGCCTGTCAGATCGCCGTATTTGCAGGCTGACCGACATCGCACGTTTCACCGGTCTGGACATGTCATCGGTACTGCGCATCCTGAAAGATCTGGAAAAGTTCGATTTCGTGGAAAGGGAACCGCAAACCAAGGAATACACCCTCGGGCGGGAAATCTACGCGATGCACCATGCCATGGTCGCTCGTCAGGACATCCGCGCCCTGGCCCGCCCTGCCCTGGTGCGCATGGCCAGAAAATACGGCGACTCACTGATCCTGTCGATACCAAGCAACTGGGAGTCGGTGTGCGTGGACACCTGCATCGGCGACTATCCGATCCGCGCCAACTATCTGGAAATCGGCAGTCGCCGCCCCCTTGGTGTCGGCGCCGGCAGCCTGGTGCTGCTGGCTGCGCTGAACGATGCGCAACAGCAGATGTATTTGCCATGCATTCACGAACAGCTAGACAAACGCTATCCCAGGTTCAACCAATCCATGCTGAAAACGCAGATCGCGCTTTGCCGCCAGCAGCGCTACGCGGTGTTATGCGATGTTGTCGTCAACCAAATGGGAGGTATCGGCGTTGCCATCCGGGCACCGGACGGCGCGCCGGTGGCTGCATTGAGCCTGGCATCGTTATCGGAGCGCATATTGAGCAGGCAAAACAGTATTGCGGCCGACCTGATGGAAGAAGCCCGGTTGATTGAAAAAACCCATTTCCCGGCCAGATAAGGAAGCAAAAAATGAACGCGCAAGCCCATATCCTTTCAGCCGTCACGACAAAATTCGGCAGACGCGACAATGCGACGACCTTAGCGCTGCTTGCAGAAGCTGCGAACGACTGTCTCGCATTGGCAGGCGTGGAACGCCGGGACATTGATGGGGTGCTGTGCGGATATGCCACGACCTTTCCCCACCTGATGCTGGCAACCTTGCTTTCAGAAAAACTGGGCCTGAATCCTGCCTATGCCCATGGCATGCAACTGGGTGGCGCAACCGGCGCCGCCATGGTGATGCTCGCCCGGGAATTGATTCTGTCCGGACGGTGCAAGCAGATCCTGGTGGTGGCCGGCGAAAACCGTCTTTCCGGGCAAAGTACAGACTCGTCCATGCAGACGCTGGCGCAAGTGGGCGATGCGGCCATGGAAGTGCCTTGCGGGGCCTCGGTGCCGACCTACTACGCGCTGCTTGCCTCCGAATACATGCACAGGACCGGACTGACCAAAGCCGATCTGGCCGAGTTTGCCGTACTCATGCGGCGCCACGCCTGCACTCACCCTCATGCGCATCTGCAAAACGCCATTACTGTCGATGATGTCCTGCAATCCAAACCCATTTCATCGCCATTGCAATTGTTGGACTGCTGTCCCATTTCAGACGGCGCCTGCGCCATTCTGGTTGGCGCCAGGCCAGGTCCGGTAGCGATCATCGGCGCGGGTCAGGCCCATCAGCATCAGCACCTGTCACGAATGAGCGATCTCTATGATACCGGCGCAGCGGCCGCCGCTGCCCGGGCTCTGGCGGAGGCCAGGATAAGTCGCAACGATATCGATTATCTGGGTATATACGATTCGTTCACGATCACGCTCGCAATATTGCTTGAAGAACTGGGGTTTGCACAACGCGGACAAGCGGCCAATGCTGTTCGGCAGGGACGGTATTCCAGAGACGGCCCGTTGCCGTTGAACACCCACGGCGGTCTGCTCTCGTTCGGCCATTCCGGCGTCGCCGGGGGCATGGCGCATATCGCCGAAGCATGGGCGCAGCTGGCGGGACAGGCCAAGGCAAGGCAGATCGCAGAAAAAAAGCGGGCATTTATTCACGCTGACGGAGGCGTCCTGTCCTCGCATATCAGCCTGATTCTGAGCGCAACGGGAGACACGGCATGAATACGAAACGCAACTTAATGCTGAAACGCTGCGGCCGCTGCGGCAACACCTGGTCTTTGCGTCCGTTTGCATGCGCAGCCTGCGGCAGCATGCAATTGCACGATCTGCAAAGCAATGGCGTGGGCACGGTCCGGGCCTGTTCGGTCGTGACTCGCGCCCCGGATGCGCGCTGGCGTGCGCTGGCCCCATACACCGTTGTACTGGTGGCGCTGCAGGAGGGTCCAACCGTCATGGGACAGGCCGATGCCGACGTCGCTATAGGCGATCTTGTTGTCGGCAGCCGGCACGCTCTGTCCACGACTGACTACATCCGGTTCGGCCGGCATCAGCCAAACGAGCAGCCGGAATCTTAACCAGTAGCGAGATTGTTCATATAGGAAGGAAGAGACAATGAAAACCTCAAACGCAAAAAGGCATGTGCGCGCCGCGCTGGCCGCCCTGCTTTGTCTGCCTGCAACCGTGATGGCACAGAGTGAATGGCCGCAAAGACCCATTACGCTGGTTGTTCCCTACCCGCCGGGCGGCCCCACAGACATCGTTGCCCGTGTGGTTGCCAAAAACCTGGGCGAGCAATTGCAGCAGACAATCGTGGTGGACAATCGGGCCGGCGCGGGCGGCAATATTGGCGCTGAACTGGTAGCCAGAAGCAAACCGGATGGCTATACCTTGTTGCTGGCCACCACGGCCCATGCAATAAACAAATCATTGTTCAAGAACCTCAATTACGATGTCGGCACAAGCTTTACGCCGATCACATTGCTGACCGAAGGCCCGCTGGTCGTTGTCACCCGCAGCGATCTGGGTGCCGATAACGTGCAGGACCTGATCCGCCTGGCAAAAAAAGCCGACAAAAAACTGACTTTTGCCTCGTCCGGCAACGGACAGTCCACGCATCTGTCTGCGGCATTATTTAACGCCATGAGCGCAATTCATATGGTGCACGTGCCCTATAAAGGCAGCGCACCGGCAATGACGGACCTGATCGGCGGGCAGGTTGACGTCATGTTCAACACGCTTTTATCTTCTTTGCCCTATATCAAAGAAGGGAAGCTCAAGGCGCTGGCCGTGACGGGTGAGCATCGCTCAGCCGTACTGCCGGCTGTGCCCACGGTGGCCGAGAGCGGCCTTGCCGGCTACTCCGCTCATGCATGGAACGGTCTGCTGGCGCCAAAAGGAACGCCAGCCCCCATTACTGACAAATTGAGTGTGGCATTAAAGGCGGCCCTGGCCAATCAGCAAGTGCGACAGACCTTTTCGGCCCAGGGGTTTGACGCAAGATGGCTTAGCCCTGCGCAGTTTTCCAACTATCTGTCTGACGAAATCAGTAAATGGAAAGACGTCGTCAACACTTCCGGGGCAACCGTTAACTGACCAAGGCGCCAAATGAAAACACTTCTGCATCAGAACGACCCTGCCCTGGCGGCATTGCTTAATCCCTCCTCGGTTGCCATCATCGGCGCCTCCGATAATCCGGACAAGATTGGAGGACGGCCGGTGTATTACATGAAAAAGCATGGGTACACGGGAAAAATATATCCGGTCAATCCGACCCGAGACGTCATTCAGGGAGAAAAATCCTGGAGATCGGTGCAGGACCTGCCCGAGGTCCCGGAACTGGTCATTATTGCCGTTGCCGGACAGGCGGCGGTCGATTCGGTCAAGGCCTGCAGCGAGCTGGGCATACCCGCAGCCATCGTGATTACCGCCGGATTTTCAGAGACCGGTGCGCAAGGCAAGATCTTGCAGGATCGCCTGACCGGCCTGGCGGCTGCACAAGGCATGCGTATCGTTGGCCCCAACTCGCAAGGCTTGGCCAATTTCGGCAATGGCGCGATTGCCTGCTTTTCCACCCTGTTTCTGGAGATCGAACCGGGCGATGGCCCCGTCTCGGTAATCAGCCAGAGCGGTGGCATGAGCGCCATGATCTACGGTTTGCTGCGCAACCGGGGCATCGGTGTGCGCCACGTGCATGCCACCGGCAACGAAGCCGATATTACCGTCGGTCAACTGGCCATGGCGTCGCTGCATGACCCTGACATCAGATTGATCCTCATGTACCTGGAGTCGCTTCAGAACGCGGATGAGCTGGCTGCCGTCGCTGCGCTGGCAAAACGGCGTGGTGTCGTGCTTATCGCAGTCAAGGCAGGCCATTCGCCAGCGGGCGCACAAGCGGCGGCCTCGCACACGGGCGCGCTCGCCAATCAGGATAGCACCATCAACGCTTTTTTTGAGCAGCACGGTATTCTGCGGGCCCGCGATCCCCATCAGTTGGTCCGTTATGCCGAATTTATCCTGCGCAGCCCGCTGCCTGCGGGCAACCAGACGGTCATCGTAAGCAATTCCGGCGCCAGTTGCGTTCTGGCCGCGGATGCAGCCGAAGACCATGGCCTGCGCGTTGCGCCGCTGAGCGCCGGGACGCAGGCTGATCTGTCCATGCACCTGTCGTCGTTTGCCACCACCCGCAATCCTGTCGACATCACTGCAGCGTTATTATCAAACAACCGGCTTTTCGGACAAGTGCTGTCGTGTATCGGCCATGACCCAAAGGCGGACAGTTTCGTCATCGATATTCCCGTTGCCGGTCGGGGCTATGATGTCTCGGCATTCGCCCAAGATGCCGAAAATTTTGTATCGGACTCCAAAAAACCCGTGGTGGTGGTTGCCTGGCAACCTGCCGTCGCCATGGCATTCAGGGAAAAGAACATTCCGGTTTTTGACGACGAAGAACAGGCAATGAGTACGCTTGCTGCCGCTCGCCGGTTTCAGACGGGCCTGGCCCGCACAATTGCCGACTGGTCGGCTCCCGCCGGCAAGCCGATTGCGCTTGGCAAGGCTGGATCAACCCTGAGTGAAGCAGATAGTCTCGACGCGCTCGCCAGCGCCGGCATGGCCGTTGTCGACTATATACGGTGCACCGACGCACATCATGCGGTTGCCTATTGGCAATCCTGCAAGCGCCCGGTTGTCGTCAAGGCATGTTCGGAGAAAAGACCGCATAAGTCGGAGCACGGCCTGGTCGCGTTGGCGCTCGACTCTGCCGCAAAAATCCATGAAGCCTTCGACAATCAATCGGCAATGCTTGAAAAACTGGGCATCACAGACCCATGCTGGCTTGTTGCCCCGATGGAAAAGGGTCTGTTTGAATTGGCCGCGGGCGTGCATATGGATCCGGTGTTCGGCCCCGTGATCATGGCCGGCACAGGCGGCAAATATATTGAAGCGCTGCAGGATGTCTTCGTGTTGCTGCCGCCGTTTACCGTGGGCGATGTCATGGGCAAACTTCGCGCATTGCAGATCGCACCGTTGCTGCACGGCGTACGCGGCGATCCTGCGGCAGATATTCAGGCCTTTGCGGAACTGGTGGTCGCGCTGGGCAAATTCGCAATCAGCAATGCCGCCGGCATCCGGTCAATTGACATTAACCCGATTCTGGTCAGGCCACAAGGCCTGGGCGTCATCGCTGTAGATGCATTGATCGAATTATCCTGACGTAGGCTGGCGATCAGTTGGTGACCTTCAGGTTCAGTTGTTGCACGGCTTTAATCAGGCCCTGGGGGTTGCCCATCTGCGTTTGCATCACGAATGTCATCAGTTGCAAAGGCGGATTGGGACTGGCCAGCAGATTCAGGCTCCTGGCCTCGTTTTTCATGAAACGGCTGACCGCGGTGCATACGCCGTCGGGGTCCGCGATTCCCAGCGTAGGCGCCTGCTGACGGCAATCGCTTTCCGATTTGGCCAGTCGGGCGTCAAACGCCTCTTTCTGTTGCGCTGTCGGCTGGCCCTCTACCGGCGCCACGCCCTGCTGCACCTTAACCACGCGCGGCATCAGGCCGCCGTCGTCAAACTTGATGTTCAATTGCCGTATGGTCACCGGCGACAGCGCACTGATCAGCAGCAGCGGATTGGACTTGAGCTCTTCTTCGCGGGTGCGGACGGTATTGATCAGCTGGACGATTTTATCGGCTTTGAGCACCAGATTGATATTGCCCACCTCTGGCTGGCTAAGGGTGATATCGTAGTCGGACGTATCCTGTTTTTCGTTCAGCGTGCCCTTGAGCCGGCCGTCCAGCAAGGGCAGACGGTCGTAGCCCAGCTGAGCTGCTTTTTCCATCAATGCGGCACGAAATGGACTGTTGCCGGTTTCGTCAGCCAGGCCGGAGAAGGCAAAATCCACTTTCTTGTCGTCGCTGCCGGTCTGCAGCTCATGCACCGTGACGTTTTTGATGGTAAAAAACTTTGCCGGATCATCCTTGCGCACCACCTTGACGTCATGCAAGGAACCGCTGCCCAATATGGACGCGTCCAGCGAGCCCCAGGTCACGTTGTCCTGGATGTCGTTTTCGACCAGATAGGCATTGAGTTTCTTCTCAATCTGGGTTTTGGCGTAGTAATTGGCGCCAAACCACGCGGCCGCGGCAGCTGCAGCGACCACAGCAAGAGTGCCAACGGCGAGTGTGAACTTCTTTGTTGCAGCCATTTTTTTTCCTTACGATTCGTTAAGCGGCGGCAAACCGCCTCTGACAGCTTTCAGCCTGACACAGAATTGAAAATCCGCTATCGATGGAAGGAGATTGTAACGGGTTTCGTCCTGTGCTGCAGTGTGGCGTTCAGTCTTATGTCTTATATAAGACATTTGCCAATATCGCGCTAAACCCTTATAATGACAGACGAAAATCATTTCCCTCCTCCTCTATTTCAAGGGTCTTAACATGTTGGAATCCTATCGTCAGCACGCCGCAGAACGCGATGCGCTGGGCATCCCTCCGCTACCTCTTTCGGCACAGCAAACGGCAGCACTCATTGAATTGCTCAAGGCGCCCCCCGCCGGACAAGAGGCATTTCTGCTAGACCTGATTACCCACCGCGTACCCGCAGGTGTTGACGATGCGGCCAAAGTCAAGGCATCGTACCTGGCCGCCGTCGCCTTCGGCACAGAAAAATGCCCCCTGATTTCCGCTGAAAAAGCCACTGAACTGCTCGGCACCATGCTGGGCGGCTACAACATCAGCCCGCTTATTGACCTGCTGGATAATGAAAAACTGGGCACGCTGGCTGCCGACGCACTGAAAAAAACCCTGCTGGTATTTGATGCATTCCATGATGTGCAGGAAAAAGCCGAAAAGGGCAACGCGAACGCCAAGGCGGTATTGCAAAGCTGGGCCGATGCCGAATGGTTCACCAGTCGCCCTGAAGTGCCGGAAAGCCTGACCATTACCGTTTTCAAAGTCACCGGCGAAACCAATACCGACGACTTGTCTCCGGCGCCCGACGCCTGGAGCCGTCCGGATATCCCGCTGCACGCCCTGGCCATGCTGAAAAATCCGCGCGACGGCATCGAACCGCAGGAAGCCGGCAAAATCGGCCCGATCAGCCAATTGAACGAACTCAAGGCAAAAGGCAATCTGGTTGCCTATGTCGGCGACGTCGTCGGTACCGGCTCTTCTCGTAAATCGGCAACCAACTCCGTACTGTGGTTCACCGGCCAGGATATTCCCTTTGTGCCAAACAAGCGCTTTGGCGGCGTCTGTCTGGGCAGCAAGATCGCCCCCATTTTCTACAACACCATGGAAGATGCCGGCGCCCTGCCAATCGAACTGGACGTTTCAGACATGAACATGGGCGACGTCGTGGAACTGCGCCCCTACGAAGGCAAGGCCCTGAAAGACGGCAAGGTGATCGCCGAATTCAAGGTCAAGTCCGAGGTGCTGTTTGACGAAGTGCGCGCCGGCGGCCGCATTCCCCTCATCATTGGCCGTGGCCTGACCGCCAAAGCCCGTGAAGCGCTGGGCTTGCCCGCTTCCACCCTGTTCCGCCTGCCGGTTGATCCTGCAGATTCCGGCAAAGGCTATACGCTGGCGCAGAAAATGGTCGGCCGTGCCTGTGGTCTTCCTGAAGGCAAAGGCGTTCGCCCTGGCACCTACTGCGAACCCAAAATGACCTCGGTGGGCAGCCAGGATACGACCGGTCCGATGACCCGCGACGAACTTAAGGATCTGGCCTGCCTGGGTTTCTCCGCAGACCTGGTCATGCAGTCTTTCTGCCACACGGCGGCCTATCCGAAACCCGTGGACGTCAAAACCCACCACGAACTGCCCGATTTCATCAGTGATCGCGGCGGCATCGCATTGCGCCCCGGCGACGGCATCATCCACTCCTGGCTCAACCGCATGCTGCTGCCCGATACCGTAGGTACTGGCGGTGATTCCCATACCCGCTTCCCGATCGGCATCAGCTTTCCAGCCGGTTCCGGGTTGGTCGCCTTTGCCGCAGCGACCGGCGTCATGCCGCTGGACATGCCCGAATCAGTACTGGTCCGCTTCAAGGGCAAGATGCAGCCCGGCGTGACCCTGCGTGACCTGGTCAACGCCATTCCCCTGTATGCCATCAAGAACGGCTTGCTGACCGTTGCTAAACAGGGCAAGAAAAACATTTTCTCCGGCCGCATTCTGGAAATCGAAGGCCTGCCCGATCTTAAAATCGAACAGGCATTCGAACTGTCAGATGCTTCCGCAGAACGCTCTGCCGCCGGTTGCACCGTGCGCCTGAATAAAGAACCCATTATCGAATATCTGAACAGCAATATCACATTGCTCAAATGGATGATCGCCAATGGCTACGAAGACGAGCGCTCTCTGGGCCGTCGCATCAAGGCCATGGAAGCCTGGCTGGCCAACCCGCAATTGCTCGAACCCGATGCCAACGCCGAATACGCCGCCGTCATCGAAATCGACCTGGCCGATGTGCATGAACCTATCGTTGCCTGCCCGAACGACCCGGACGACGTCAAGACTCTGTCGGATGTGGCCGGTGCAAAAATCGACGAAGTATTTATCGGCAGTTGCATGACCAACATCGGACACTTCCGCGCCGCTTCCAAGCTGCTCGAAGGCAAACGCGATATTCCGGTCAAACTGTGGGTCGCCCCGCCAACCAAAATGGACCAGAAGCAACTGACCGAAGAAGGTCATTATGGCGTGCTTGGGGTCGCCGGCGCCCGCATGGAAATGCCGGGCTGCTCATTGTGCATGGGTAACCAGGCACAGGTTCGCGAAGGCGCAACCGTCATGTCCACCAGTACCCGTAACTTCCCGAACCGTCTGGGCAAGAACACGTTCGTGTACCTGGGCTCTGCCGAACTGGCCGCCATCTGCTCGCGTCTGGGCAAAATTCCGACGCGCGAAGAATACATGGCCGACATGGGCATTATCGACAAGAACAGCGAAAGCATTTACCGCTACATGAACTTCGATCAAATCGAAGACTTCAAGGAAATTGCCGATTCTGTAGGCGTCTGATCGCCATCGCTGAACCCATCGGATTCAGCGGCACGATAAGAAGAACCGGCTCACTTGCACGCAAGCGAGCCGGCTACGCCAGAACTGCACCCGAAAAGCCGGACTCAGAAACGGCTTTAGTGGCGCAGTTTTTTTTGCGCTTTTTTGCTGCATTTTTATCGTGCGCTGTTGCAACTGCGTCGCCGACAGCACGCCTGCGCTGTACCATTCTCTTTTTATGCCCGAGCCTGCGGGCAAGCCGCCGCTACTCTCCCGGCAGCAGAATACATCGACCGCGGGCTTTTTTCGGATACGCTGCCATGCATCTGGATCATCCCATCCCCATTCTGCGCATTTTCTCCATCCCGCTTGCCGAAACGTTTTACCTGGATTTCCTGGGCTTTGCAAAGCGCTGGGAACATCGCTTTGAACCCGGCATGCCGCTATATATGGAGATTGCCCGTGACAACCTGGTCCTGCACCTGAGCGAGCATTTCGGCGACGGCACGCCCGGCAGCGCCGTGTTCCTGCCCATGAAAGGCATTCACACCCTGCAGCAGGCGCTGATCAACAAAAAGGCCTCATTTGCACGCCCTGAGGTAACAAAGCAGTCATGGGGTTTTACCATGAACATTGCGGATCCTTTCGGCAACCACCTCAGATTTTGCGAGCAACATCACGAGCATGGCGCATGCTCCTGATCGACAGCGCTCGCCACAAGACCGGCGGCTCGGCGTCAAACCCTGAATACCGGTTATTCCGCCGCTTTATTTCGCGCCCCATCCGCAGCACGGGCCTTCTTATTGGCGCTGTATTGGTGAGCCGGCCATAACAGTTTTGCGGCAAAAACCACCTTTGACTCACAAATTCGGCACTTTTGCGTCAATCGCTTGAAAAGCCGCGCCGGTGGTGGTGTAATCAACAGCATACTTTACCAGATAGACGCTTTATACGAATTAACAAAATTTCTATAAACATGTCTTTTACACAAGACTTGCGGTTCTGTATGGGTCAAAGCCATTCCTGTGATGCCGGGCTGTGCCAGTGCGCAACCTGCGCCTCATCTATCTGTCCGAACAATTCCAACCGTCATTATGAACCGAGTTCCCTTTCAATTTTCCCAACGTGCTACGCAACTGACCAGCTCCGCCATCCGCGAGATCCTGAAAATTACCGAACGCCCTGATGTCACCTCATTTGCCGGTGGCCTGCCGTCACATTTGGGTTTCCCCACTGAACAGATTCGCGCCGCGTATGACAAGGTGCTGTCCGAATCTCCCAAAGTGGCTTTGCAATACGGCCCCACCGAGGGCTACCGGCCGCTGCGCGAATGGGTTGTGAGCGACTTCCAGGCACGCGGCACGTCAATCGATGTGGAAGAGGTGCTGATCGTTTCCGGTTCCCAGCAGGCGCTTGACCTGATCGGCAAACTGCTTATTGATCCGGGCAGTAAAGTGCTGGTGGAATCGCCGAGCTATCTGGGTGCGCTCCAGTCGTTTTCGCTGTTTGAACCTGTCTATGAGCCGGTCGCCACCGACGACGGCGGGCTGGTACCCGATGACATCACTGAACAAAAAGCCGATGGCGCCCGCTTTATATACTGCCTGCCCAACTTCCAGAATCCCACCGGTCGCACCATGGACCTGGAGCGTCGCCAGGCGCTGGTAGAGCGCTGCGCCCGTCTGAATGTGCCTATTGTGGAAGATGACCCTTATGGCGAGTTGCGCTACGTGGGTGAACCGCTGCCGGGATTGCTGCATCTTGGTCGCCAGGCCGGTGCGACGGTCTTGCGCATGGGCTCGTTCTCCAAGGTGCTGGCCCCCGGCATGCGCCTGGGATACCTGGTCGCGCCGCGCGAAATCATTGCCAAACTGGTGCAAATCAAGCAGGCGACCGATCTGCATACGGCCACGGTCACGCAAATGGCCGTATATGAAACCATCAAGGACGGTTTTCTGAACACCCACCTGCCCAAGGTGCGCGAGTTGTATCGCAATCAGTGCCAGTACATGCTCGACGCGATGGACCAGCACTTTCCCAAGTCGGCCAAGTGGACCCGCCCCACCGGCGGCATGTTTATCTGGGTCAAAGTGGACGAAAAATTCGACACCACCCAGGCGCTGGCCCAGGCAGTTGAACAGTACAAAGTGGCCTATGTGCCAGGGGAACCTTTCTACCCCAACGCCAATGCGCCAAAAAACACGCTGCGTTTAAGTTTCGTGACCGTAACCGAGGAAAAAATCCGGGCCGGTATTGCCGATCTGGGCAAACTCTTCGCGGCATGATGCGGCCAGGCATTTAAATTCAACTGTAATAATCGAAAAAGGCGGCTATCCTGTGAGGTAGCTGCCTTTTTTGTTGCCGGTCGCACAGCTAAAAAGGAGTAAAATGATCTACACTTCATACTGTTTGTGCGGAACCGCCCCGGAGAAAAAAATGTCGTTAGCAAGCACCCTCAAAGAATTCAGTATCGGCAGCAACACTGCAAAATATTATTCCCTTCCCGAACTGGGTCAGCAACTGGGCGTCGATGTCCAGTCGCTGCCGGTTTCCATTCGGATTGTGCTTGAATCGGTATTGCGCAACTGCGATGGCAAGAAAATCACCGAAGAACATGTGCGCCAGCTTGCCAACTGGCAACCGGTGGCCAAGCGCGAAGACGAAATTCCTTTTGTGGTCGCCCGTGTCGTCCTGCAGGACTTTACCGGCGTGCCATTGCTGGCCGACCTTGCCGCCATGCGGGCGGTCGCCGACAAAATGGGCCGGGATCCAAAACGGATCGAACCCCTGGTCCCGGTCGACCTGGTGGTGGATCACTCGGTCATGATCGACTATTTCGGCACAAAAAAAGCACTGGATCTGAACATGAAAGTGGAGTTCCAGCGCAATCAGGAACGCTACCAGTTCATGAAATGGGGCATGCAGGCCTTCGATACCTTTGGCGTCGTGCCGCCCGGGTTTGGCATCGTCCATCAGGTCAACCTTGAATATCTGGCTCGCGGCGTGTACCAGAAAGACAACGTTTACTACCCAGACTCCCTGGTGGGTACCGACAGTCACACCACCATGATCAATGGCATTGGCGTGGTTGCCTGGGGCGTGGGTGGCATCGAGGCCGAAGCCGCCATGCTTGGCCAGCCGGTGTATTTTCTCACCCCCGATGTGATCGGGGTAGAGCTCACCGGCAAACTGCGTGGCGGCGTCACTGCAACCGACTTGGTACTTACACTGACCGAAATGCTGCGCCGTGAAAAAGTGGTCGGAAAGTTCGTGGAGTTCTGTGGCGAGGGCACAGCGACGCTATCGGTGACAAACCGCGCCACCATTGCCAACATGGCCCCGGAATACGGCGCCACCATGGGCTTTTTCCCGGTTGATGATCACACCATCGACTACTTCAAGGGCACCGGCCGCACCGAGCAGGAAGTGGCCGCGCTGGAGAATTATTTCAAGGCCCAGGATATGTATGGCATTCCCAAGGGCAAGGATATCCGCTATACCAAACTGCTGCATCTTGACCTGTCTACCGTCGCCCCCTCCCTGGCCGGCCCCAAGCGTCCCCAGGACCGTATCGAGATCGGCCACGTCAAGAACACCTTTGCCGACTTGTTCGTCAAGCCGGCCAGCGACAACGGCTTTAACCAGAGTCCTGAAAAATTCGACCAGGTTTTCGAAACCAGCGCAGGCACCAAGCTGCGAAACGGCGATATCCTCATTGCGGCCATCACATCCTGCACCAATACGTCCAATCCCAGTGTGATGCTGGCCGCAGGCCTGCTGGCTAAAAAGGCGGTGCAGGCCGGCATGAAAATTTCCAGCCATATCAAGACCTCGCTGGCCCCCGGCTCCCGGGTTGTCACAGAATATCTCACCAAGACCGGCCTGCTGCCCTATCTGGACAAGCTCGGGTTCGATGTGGCGGCCTACGGCTGCACCACCTGTATCGGCAATGCCGGCGATTTGTCTGCCGATATCAACCAATCCATCATTGAAAACGACCTGGTCTGCGCTGCCGTGCTGTCGGGCAACCGCAACTTCGAAGCCCGGATTCATCCGAATATCAAGGCCAACTTCCTGGCCTCGCCCCCGCTGGTGGTCGCCTATGCGCTGGCCGGCACCATCAACAAGGATCTCATGACCGAACCGGTTGGCAAAGGCAAAAACGGCGACGTCTGGCTCGGCGACATCTGGCCAAGCGAACAAGAGGTGCAGGAATTGCTTACCGCGGCCATGCAGCCGGAGGTCTATCGCCAGAACTACGCCCAGGTCAAGGCCAATCCGGGCAAGCTTTGGGAAAACATCAAGGGCGTGACCGGAGACGTCTACAATTGGCCTGACTCGACGTATATAGCCAAGCCACCGTTCTTTGACGAATTTGAAATGACGCCATCCCCCATGCCGCCGGTCAAAAATGCCCGGGCGCTGGGAATCTTTGGCGATTCGGTCACGACCGACCATATTTCGCCTGCCGGTTCCATCAAGGAAACCTCGCCTGCCGGTCGCTGGCTCAACGAACACGGCATCATGAAAGCGGACTTCAACAGCTACGGCTCGCGCCGCGGCAATCACGAAATCATGATGCGCGGCACGTTCGCCAACGTACGCATCAAAAACCTGATGATTCCACCGCTGCCCACGGGTAGTCGCGTGGAAGGCGGAGAGACCCTGCACCAGCCTAGTGGCGAACAGATGTCCATTTATGATGCAGCCATGAAATACATTCACGATGGCGTATCCACTGTGGTATTCGGGGGTGAAGAATACGGCACCGGTTCCTCGCGCGACTGGGCTGCCAAGGGCACGCAGCTATTAGGCGTCAAGGCGGTCATTGCACGCAGCTTTGAACGCATCCACCGCAGCAACCTGGTTGGCATGGGCGTGTTGCCGTTGCAGTTCAAAAACAACGACAGTGTCGATACACTGGGCATCACCGGCACAGAAACCTTCGATATCAGCGGGTTGGAAAACGGCATCAAGGCTCAGCAGGATGTCACGCTGACCATTCGCAGGGAAGATGGCACGTCCCAGGATGTCTCCGTCCTGCTGCGTATCGATACGCCCATTGAAGTCGATTATTACCTGAACGGCGGTATTTTGCCGTTCGTACTGCGCCAGCTGCTTTGATAGACGCCAGGGTCCGCACCACCGTGCCGGGGCTGCAGGCTGAGTCCGCTCTGCCATGCCCCTGCAGCGCCAACCCGGGCGAACAAATGGTGTTTTGCCCGATCAGCGCAGCGGCGCGCGATCCTAACATGCTGTTCGATCTGTCTGCTCAAGGCAGCGCGGCAGCGCAACTAAAAGTGTAATGAACCGGAAAAAACCAGCCAGCCTGCACGCCAGCGATCAACCGCTACTCGATTTATGCCTTGCCCTGAAACAATCAGGTTGCATTGTTGAAGATCGTTATTGGGAAAATCTGATTCAGACGTCTCTTCTGGATATTTTCAAACAGAACCGCAAGAAAACGGTGGAACGGCTGCTGGATCATTTATCCGATAGCGACTCCGAAACCCATGACATCCTGCTGGAAAATGCAGAAACGCTATCGGAGTCCTGCGAATGGGTCCATGATGACATGACCTACGACTGCGTGTTCGTCGCCATTCCGGTCATCGCCTGGACCCGTTTCGAAATCCCCCTGCCCATCCTGGATAGCGTCACGCAGCAGGCGCTCGGCGAGCTGCTTGGACGGCATATTGCCGCCAGTGAGGTGCGGATGGCCATCCACCCGCAAATTCTCAGCGTCGATCAGATGCCGCGCTCGTTTACCGGCGTATTCCAATGGATGATGGCCATCACCGGCAAGGTTTTCGGCACGCATGCGCGTTCCGGCGTGCCGGTCGACGACCAGTCCGAAGACATGCAGTTGATGTCGGACAGTCGCTTCGTGCTGGCTGCCTTTTGCACACCGAAAGGACAGGCGGTTTTCCGCTGGCAGCAGGCGCAGGGCCCGTTCAGCGAACAGCGCCAGGCTTGCCTGGAAAGCTGGCGTGCCGCGGCCACACCGCTGTTCCAGAAGCTGCTGCCTGCCTGTGGCATAGAACTCATGCTGCCCGACGCCTTTTATATTGCCAATCGCCAGGCTGACAAACGTATCCGCTTTGCCGCCATCACAGCAGCCACGCAATGGCTGCAAACGGTCTTTGACACCACACCAGACGCTTTTCGCGCCACCGTGGCACTGTACCAGGACGATGCCTTGCGAGAAATCAGGATCGGCTTTACGCTGCTGCAGTCGCATGAAGTGATCTACGGGTGCCTGTGGCCGGTCTTCCCGGACGAGACCGAAGATCAGCAACTGGAAACCATCAACGATTTTGCCCAGCTCAATACGTTGCTGGAGCATCTGCAGAACAACGGGATCCGCCATATCACCTGTCTCAAGGAGGTGCTCGATGGCAGCAGCGACGTGTCGGACGAGCCATTATTTCCCAATCCGGCCGGCGAACTGATGCCCGTGATGATGCCCGACGTATCGGAGGATCCGATTGGACGCTTCCACTAAACCCGTGGCTGCCGGCAACGAGCCACATATCGATATATTCTGCCGGGTCATCGACAATTTCGGCGACATCGGCGTATGCTGGCGGCTTGCCCGCTCCCTGCACCGCGAATGGCCGGCCAACGTCCGGCTCTGGGTTGATGACCTCACCGTTTTTCGCCACCTGGCCCCGACGGTGCAGCCTGAACTGGCCGAACAATTGATCGACGGCATCCAGGTCATTCATTGGACTGACGACCAGTCGTCGCATACGCCGGCGCCCCTGGTGATCGAGGCATTCGCCTGCGATCCACCGGCCCGTTACATCGACGCCATGCCGGGCCATACAAAGCTCTGGCTCAATCTTGAATATTTGTCGGCCGAGTCCTGGACGGCGGGTTTTCACGCCCAGCCTTCTCCGCAACGCAACGGCATTACCAAGTACTTCTTTTTTCCCGGCTTTTCAGGCCAGACCGGCGGGCTGATTTGCGAAGCCGGATTGAGCGAGCGTCGGCGCAGCTGGATGCACTCGTCAGCAAAGAGAAAACAGTTTTTGCAGCGTCTTGGTCTGCCGCAAGTGCAGGCCTATCTGGACGCGGACACGCTTTTTGTCAGTCTGTTCTGCTATAGCTCGGCTCCCTATCGCAGCCTGCTGCACGCCCTGCGAAAATCACGCAGACCGGTCGTGCTGCTGGTGCCCCAGTCAGTCCTGCCCCAGCTCGAACGCGATGCCATTACCCAGTTGCATGGCGCCGTCTCAATTCCTGATACCGAAGCAAACCACGACCCGACATCCTCACCAACCTCATCAGATACCGTACCTGATGGGGCAAGCGCAGCAGCTCCCCCGGCGGGTGTGCAGGCCAGAAGCCCTGCCCCAACAGAGAAGGATGCTGCGCCGGCCCTTCAGACACCATTGCCTGGCGTCACGCTTCTGCGCATCCCTTTTCTGCCTCAGGACGAATATGATCAATTGTTATGGCTGTGCGATCTGAACTTTGTGCGTGGCGAAGACAGTTTTGTCCGGGCGATCTGGTCCCGTAAACCCTTTCTCTGGCAGATATACGAGCAAAGTGATGATATTCACCTGAAAAAGCTGCAGGCATGGCTGGCGCTTTTTCCCGGACATGAAGAGACCAAAGCCATGATGCGCAGCTGGAATTCGCCCTCCAGGCATGCGTACTTCACCAATCAGCTGACGGCCTTGCTCAATACCCCAGGGCAACTGGATAGCTGGCGCAGAAGCTGTCGCACATTTGCCGAAAATTTGTCTAAAAACAAGACATTATCGGAATCCATCCGGATTTTTTATGAAAAAACCGTCAACTCAGGCTAAAATCATACTTTTTTCCGCCGGCGTCCGCATTCAGGCACCTGACCTGTCAGGTCCGCAGCGGAATCAGCCACATCCATTCCATCCGGAGCATATTTAATGAAAACCGCACAAGAACTGCGCGTAGGTAACGTCGTCATGGTGGGCACCGAACCCCTGGTCGTGCAAAGAGCTGAATACAACAAATCCGGCCGTAATTCCGCTGTTGTC
>DATGQC010000274.1:0-5938 GCA_035304425.1 Advenella sp. | reverse complement strand
GAGCAGCAGCAAAATACCGACCACACCCAACGCCACCATCATTGGCGCAAAACCACGCCAGAAATCATGCATGTACTTTTGCTTACGTACGGTGTAGTCGGCGGCAAACAGCAACATGGCCAGCTTGGTCAGCTCGGATGGCTGAAAATTCAATGGCCCCAGGGGGATCCAGCGATATGCGCCATTGACCTCGTTACCGATGTGCGGAATCAGCACCAGCACCAGCATGAAAAGCGACACGAAAAAAAGCGGAAGGGTAAACTTCTCCCATATATGCATGGGCAGGGAAATCGTGATCGCAAACCCTACCAGGCCGATTGCAATGAAAACGGCATGGCGAACGAAAAAGTAATAGCGAGTGGAATTGGAATACTTGGGTCCGTCTACCAGGGCAATGGATGCAGAAAACACCATCAGCAAGCCGAACATCAGGAGAGCGACAACCGCTGCAACCAGCAGCAGGTCGTAATTGCGCATTCTGGTGCGGCCTGGCTTGACCGCATTGACGCTTGCTCTCAGGTCGCCCAGCAGACTCATGCCACTTCTCCGTTATCCAGCGCCAGCTCATGCACGGCAGCAGAAAAGACCTGACCACGATGCGCATAGCTTTTAAACATGTCGAAGCTGGAACATGCAGGAGACATCAATACCGCATCCCCCGCTTGCGCCAGTTCCAGGGCCTGCCTGACCGCCGCGTCCATGGACTCGGCGCGATGGCAGGCGACGCCGGTCTGCGCCAGCGCCTGTTCAATCACGGCAGTCGCCTCGCCGATCAGAACGACAGCGCGGGCGCAGCGCCTTACGGGCGCCGCCAGCGGAGAAAAATCCTGGCCTTTGCCCACGCCGCCGGCAATCAGCACAATATCGCGCCCCATGCCATCGAGCGCAGCCACGGTTGCACCTACATTGGTACCCTTGCTATCGTTGAAGAAATCAACACCGCGAATACTCCGTTCAAATTGCGTGCGGTACTGGCCGGCCGCAAATTCACGCAGCGTATTGAGCATGGGGCCCCAGCCTACCCCCAGCTCGCGACACAGGAGCATCGCGGCCTGGGCGTTGAGCATATTGTGCTGTCCGCGAATCTTCATGGCATCGGCGGGCATCAGGCGCTTGATCAGACCCGGCTTGCGCCTGGGCTTCTCGGCATTTTTCTTGCGTCTGGCGCCGGGCGCTTCCGGCAATTCGAAATCGTCCTTTTCACTGGCGGTGATCCAGGTCACGCCGTGCGCGCCTTCCATGCCGGTGTCGCCCACTAATACGGGGGCATCAACGCCAAAACTGCGTACATCGATATCATTGATATCGTCGATCATGGCCACCACGGCGGCGTCATTGCGATTGACAATGGCAACCCGGCTGGCCGCCAGCAAGCGCGCCTTGGCGGCAGCGTATTCCTGCATATCGCGATGCCAGTCCAGGTGGTCCTGCGTCAGGTTCAGTACGGTAGCCGCATCCGGCGCCAGCGACCGCGTCGTCTGCATCTGGAAACTGGACAACTCCAGCACCCAGACCTGCGGCAGCGACTGCGCATCCAGCGCCTGCATGAGCGCAGTCAGCGCCGAAGGGCTGATATTGCCCGCAGCGATGGCGGTTTTGCCTGCCGTTTCCAGCATGGCTTGCGTCAGCGACGTCACGGTGGTCTTGCCGTTGGTTCCGGTAATAGCCAGCACCTGCGGCTTATAGCCTTGTGTCGTCGCCAGATCGGCCAGCGCCAGGGCAAACAGTTCGATTTCGCCGATGATCGGGACTTGCCGTTGCTGCGCTTTTTGCAAAAAGGCTGCCAGCGCAGGCTCCGACGGCGCCAGGCCGGGGCTCAGAATGATCTGCTCCACGCCTTCGAGCGCGGCGTCTGTAAAAGCCTGGGCACCCAGAAAATACGTAATATCGCCTTGGCCCTGTTCGTGGAGCGTGGTCAGGCCGGGCGGGCAGTCCCGGGTATCGACAATATGCAGCGCCGCATTCTGGCGCAGGCACCACAATGCCGAAGCCAGCCCGGTTTCACCCAGGCCAAGAACCAGGACACGAGAGGGGAAAACGGCCGTGCCGCCTGTATCGGTACTCATCGTAATTTAAGTGTTGCCAGTCCCAGCAGGACCAGCATCATCGTAATAATCCAGAAACGTACAACAACCTGGGTTTCTTTCCAGCCACCCACTTCAAAATGATGATGCAACGGCGCCATGCGCAATATTCGCCTGCCGGTGCCGGTTTTTTTCTTGGTGTATTTGAACCAGAACACCTGGATCATGACCGACAGCGTTTCAGCCACAAACACGCCCCCCATGATAAACAGCACAATTTCCTGGCGCACGATCACGGCGATGGTGCCCAGCATGCCGCCCAGCGCCAGCGCACCGACGTCGCCCATGAACACCTGGGCCGGGTATGCGTTGAACCACAGGAAAGCCAGACCGGCGCCGCCCAGTGCGGCGCAGAGCACCAGCACTTCGGACGCGCCCGGAATATACGGGAACAACAGGTATTTGGAGTAGTCTACACGGCCGACCACATAGGCAAAAATACCCAGCGCGCTGCCGACCATGACGGTCGGCATAATGGCCAGGCCATCGAGCCCGTCGGTCAGGTTCACGGCGTTACTGGCCCCTACGATAACCATCCAGGTCAGAATAACAAAGCCGAACACGCCCAGCGGATAGCTCACGCTCTTGAAAAACGGCACGATCAGATCGGCGCGGGACGGCAGCGGCATGGAGAAACCGCTGCTTATCCAGGCCCACATGAGACGAAAAATATCGGCGTTGGCCGGGGCCGAAACGGCAAACGTCAGGTACACGGAGGCAATCAGGCCAATAATGGCCTGCCACATGAATTTTTCACGCGAAGACATACCTTCCGGATTGCGATGAACGACCTTGCGGTAATCATCAACCCAGCCGATGGCGCCAAAGCCAAAGGTAACCAACAGCACAACCCAGACGAAACGGTTGCTCAGGTCTGCCCATAACAGGGTAGTCACGCCGATAGCAATCAGAATCAGCGCGCCGCCCATGGTGGGCGTACCGTTTTTAACAAGATGGGTCTCGGGGCCGTAACTGCGCACGGCCTGGCCGATTTTCAGTTCGGTCAGCTTGCGAATCACGTGCGGTCCGGCCAGCAGACCGATAAACAACGCCGTCGCGCAGGCGAACATCGCTCGCAGCGTAATGTATTCAAATACACTCAGAACGGAAAATGTCGGCGAGAGCCACCGGGTCAGTTCATAGAGCATGACCGGCCTCGTTTTTTTCTGACCAGGACAGCAAGTCCTGCACTACCCGTTCCATCCGCATCGATCTAGAGCCCTTTACCAATATGCTTGCGGGCTGTCTTGCAACGACCCTTTCTGCGATTTCATGTATATCTGTCATATGTTCTGCCGTCGGACCACACGCCCGCGCCGCCAGTGCACTGGCACTTCCATATGTAAACACACACGAAATGCCTTTATCACGGGCGTATTGCCCCACTTCCTCATGCATTTGCGGCCCGTTCTCGCCAACTTCGGCCATATCGCCCAGAACCAGCACGGTTGGCGCAGGCAGCGCGGCCAGAACATCGATCGCTGCAATTACAGAGTCTGGATTCGCATTATACGAGTCATCGACCAGCGTGAGGCCCCCGGACAGGGTATGGCTGCGCATTCGTCCCTTAACCGGGGCAAATGCCTGCAAACCTTCACGGATGTGCGCCAGATCAATGCCGGCGGCATAGGCGCAGGCGGCGGCGGCCAGACTATTGCGAACATTATGGGCGCCGGCGATCGCCAGGCGCACATCAATCTGCCCGGCCGGGGTCTTCATAACAAATGAAATGCCAAGCGGGTCCTGAACCACCGACTCGGCGTAAAAATCAGCCTGCGCCGTTTGACCGAAAGTCAGCACCCGACGCTTGCCGGCCAGCTCGCGCCAGACATCGGCATAAGGTTCATCGGCGGGAAAGATCGCGATCCCGTCGGCCGGCAGGGATAAGAAAACCTGCCCGTTTTCAATGGCGACGGCCTCAACAGTGTGCATGAATTCCTGATGCTCGCGCTGTGCATTGGTCACCACCGCAATACCGGGCTCGCACAAGGCAGCCAGTTGCTCGATTTCGCCGGGATGATTCATGCCCAGTTCCAGCACCGCCATCCGATGCTCGGATGTCAATTTCAGCAGACTGCGCGGCACGCCCCATTGATTATTCAAATTGCCTTCGGTCGCAAAGCGGCGCTCAATGCCAACACCAGCGGCCAGCACGCAGGAGATCATTTCCTTGGTGGTGGTTTTGCCGTTGCTGCCGGTCACGGCGATCAGGGGCAGACTAAACTGACGACGCCAGGCATGCCCCATGCTCATCAGGGCAAGCGTTGTATCTGCAACCAGAATTTGCGGCAGATCCACCGCCGGATCGCGGCGGCTGACCAGCGCAGCAGCCGCACCGGCCTGCCGGGCAGCGCCGATAAAGTCGTGGCCATCATGCAGCTCGCCGCGAATGGCAATAAATAGCCCGTTCTCCGGCACCTGCCGCGAATCGGTTGATATGTCGGGGCGATCGCGCATCAGCAACCCCAGCCGTGACCACTCCAGATCATCGAACGGCTGGCGTTCGTGGTTGATTTCCTGGTAAGTCTCGTGCCCCTTTCCCGCAACCAGCACCACATCGGCAGCAGATGCCTTCAGGATCATTTCAATAATCGCGCAACCGCGATCAGGCTCGGCACGCGCGCCTTGCGGCATACCCCTTAGAATATCGTTCAGAATATCGCCGGGCACTTCAGTGCGGGGATTATCGCTGGTCACCAGCACCTGATCGGCCAGGCGCGCGGCAATCTGCCCCATGATCGGCCGTTTGGTTTTGTCCCGATCGCCCCCGCAACCGAAAATGCAGAGCAACTGTCCGCCACGGGCCGTCGCGACCGGTTGCAAGGCCAGCAATGCGCGCTCCAGCGAGTCGGGCGTATGAGAATAGTCGACCACAATCAACGGACGCTTGTGGCCTGCATCGGCGACTGCCGGCGTGACAGTCTGCAACCGTCCCGGCACCGGCGCGAGCAACGACACCAGCCCGGCGCTTTGGCGCAAATGAATACCCAAGGCATCCAGCACGGCAACCACAAGCAGAATATTGGCTATGGAATGTTCGCCCAGCAGGCGCGTAGTCACTTGCGCATCGCCGCCGGGCGTACGCAGCGTAAACACCAGGCCATAATCGCGAAACTCATGTTCGATTGCCGTGAATGTCGCCTGCGGCGCGGCTTTCAGTGAATAGCCTGCCGTGGCTTGCGCCGTGGTGTTTGCAAAGATTCGCTCGCCGGCCTCATCATCCAGATTCACAATGGCGTGACTGAGCCCGGGCCAGGCAAACAAAGCCGCCTTGGCCGCCTCATAGCGCGCCATGCTTTGATGATAATCCAGGTGATCCAGCGTCAGATTGGTAAAGGCGGCCACTTTGACCTGCAAGCCATCCATCCGGCCCTGCTCAATGCCGATGGAAGAGGCTTCCATGGCCACATATTCAACACCGGCATCGCGCATTTGCGCAATGTGCCGATGCAGCGTCAGGACATCGGGCGTTGTCAGATAGCCGCCCAGGTTAGTTCCGTCAGGCATCACTGTTCCCAGCGTGCCGATGGTCGCGCAGGACTTGCCTGCGGCATTCAGCGCCTCGGCAATCCAGGTGACACAAGAAGTTTTTCCATTGGTCCCTGTCACAGCAATGACCGAAACCGCTGCCGAGGGTCGCTTATACCAGTGATCGGCAATCCGGCCCAGCTGGGCGCGCAAGCCAACCACCGGCATGACCGGCACGGCATGCCCGGCCTCCAGCAACGCCTGCCCCTGCTCCGTGTTCACGACATCGGCGATCACTGCCGCCGCGCCTTTTTTTATGGCATCCGGAATATATGCAAGGCCATTGACGACGCTACCTGTACAAGCAACAAAGACATCCCCTTTCT
>DATGQC010000273.1:0-4185 GCA_035304425.1 Advenella sp. | reverse complement strand
ACCTCGATTGCATCTTTGGTTATCGGTTTTGCCGAGTTGTCCTATAACGCAAAAATACTCAATAACGCTACTTTCCAGCCATTTCTTTATTTTGGGCTTGCCGCGGTCTTGTACTTCATTATTTGTTATCCGCTGTCGCGGCTCAGTCTGAAGCTTGAGCGCAAGTTGAATGTATCTCGTGGCTGAAATGCAAAATTACACAAAGGAGCCAATATGAATTCAGTGCCTTCGCAGCAAACGGTAGCAGACCTGCCTGTGGGCGCAGCAGTTCCGCCAGGTAAGGCGCCTGCCGCCGCACCGTCTTTGTCGCGGGACGGTAAGGCGACGACGGGCGATATCGTGCGTCTGGACAACGTGCATAAATGGTTCGGTGACAATCATGTGCTCAAAGGCATTGATCTGAACGTGAAGCCCGGAGAAATTATTGCCATTATCGGTCAGAGCGGATCGGGCAAAAGTACTGCGCTGCGCTGCATGGATCATCTGGAGCAGATCGACAAGGGGTCCGTGACGGTATGTGGTCATACCTTTGGCGCCGATATTCCCAAGTCTGACCTGAAGATGCTGCGTCAGGACGTCGGCATTGTTTTTCAGAGCTACAACCTGTTCCCGCATTTGACCGTCGAGCGCAATATTACTCTTGCGTTAACTTCGGTTAAGAAAATGGCTAAAAGCCAGGCCAAGGAGATCGCGCAGACGGTACTGGCGCAGGTCGGCCTTTCCGAGAAAAGCCAGATGTACCCGGAACAGCTTTCCGGCGGTCAACAGCAACGGGTGGCGATTGCCCGTTCATTGGCCATGGGTCCCAAACTCATGCTGTTTGATGAGGTGACTTCTGCGCTGGACCCTCAGTTAACCGGCGAAGTATTGCGCGTTATTGAAAAGCTGGCGCGTGAAGGCATGACCATGGTGCTGGTGACGCACGAAATGGCGTTTGCCATGAAAGTCGCACACCGCATTGTTTATATGTATCAGGGAAAAATCCATGAACAGGGTGGGCCGGATATGTTACGCAATCCGCAGACGCCTGAATTGCAGCATTTCCTGGATAACGGCCTGTAATCCGCTTTGCGGTATGAGAAGCGCAACGTACCCTTGCTTAAAGGTACGCTTTCTTTTTGTTGATTCGTTAGAAAACAATATTCCACACAGGAGACAATAATGATTTATTCGCTCAAGCCCGCGATCGCGGCAGTTACCCTGGCTACGGCATTGTTTGGCATGGCGGCGCCCGCCTGTGCCAATACCCTGGAACAGATCATGCAGCAGAAAGTACTGCGGGTTGCCATTGATTTGAATGCTCCTCCCTATGGGATGAAAAGCGAGACCATGAAGGAGGTGGGTTCAGACGTTGAAACGGCCAATCTGCTGGCAAAGGACCTTGGCGTCACGTTGCAAATTGTCCCGACCACCCAGGCCAACCGTATTCCGTTCCTGCTTACCAATAAGGCTGATATTGTGATTTCAAGTTTGTCGATCACGCCGGAACGGGCAAAGGTGATTGATTTCTCAATACCCTATGCCGTAATCCAGTCTGTAATAGGGGCGCCCAAGGATGCGCCTATCAAGGAGATGAAAGACCTGGTTGGCAAGACCGTGGTCACGGCCAGGGGTACGACCAACGATCAGAACGTTACCAAGCTTGCGCCGCCCGGAACCAATATTGTGCGTTTTGAAAACGATGCAACCGCCATCACGGCGATTACCAGCGGACAGGCGAATATCTTTTCAACCGCCCCTTCCATTATTGCCGCACTTAATAAAAAGGATCCGGCCAAGGCCCTGGATATCAAGGTTGTGATGTCGACCTCGAAAATGGGTATCGGCATTGCCCGCAACAACCCGGAATTGAAAGAGAAAATAAATGAACTGGTGCGCCAGAATCTGAAAAACGGGCAGCTAAATACCATTTTCAAAAAATATCATGCAACCGATCTGCCGCAGGATGTTTTGGCTGAAGGAAAATAGTAAATTAGCGGGCGCGTTGCGCGCGCCCGCCTGTTCAGAGGGCCGCTACGGCGGGGGTATGTACTGCGTCCCAGTAGCCGTCTGTGGCATAGTGCTGCTTGAGCATATCAATAAAGCTGCGGGTGCGCTGTGGCAGGTGCTTGCGGTTTGGCAATACGGCATAGATGCCGTTGGGTGACGTTGCAAAATCATCCAGAACCGTGACCAGGCGACCGGCATTCAGATCAGCCTGCACCTCCCACAAGGAACGCCAGGACAGGCCGAAGCCATGCAGCGCCCATTCATGCAGGACACTGCCATCGGAGCAAGCCAGCCGGCCGGCAGGTTTGAAGGCGCGTGTGCTGCCTTTTTCGCGAAATAGCCAGCCCTTGCTCTGGCTGCCTTGCGGACCGAATGAGAGACATTCATGTTTGATCAGATCGGCCGGCACTTTGGGTATGCCATGCCGTTTCAGATAGGCTGGAGAGGCGACCACGACCCGGCGGTTTTCGGCCAGCTTCAAGGCGATCAATTGAGAGTCAGGCAGGTCACCGATGCGGATAGCGCAGTCGTATTGCTCCTCAAACATGTCGATGATTCTGTCGGTCAGATCCAGCGTGACGCGGATGTCGGGGTGGCGGTGGCAAAAATCCGGTATGTGCGGGGCCACATGCTGTCGTCCGAAGCCTGCAGGCGCAGTCAGTCGCAACGGGCCGGCAATTTTTACCTTACCCTGCGTAATCTGGCTCTCGGTTTCCGCCAAGTCCTTGAGGATGCGCTGGGCTTCTTCGACAAAGGCGTGACCTTCTGGCGTGAGGGTGAGCTTGCGGGTGGAGCGGATCAGTAATTTCACCCCAAGTCGCTCTTCCAGTGCGTCAATGCGGCGCCCCATCATGGCAGGGGCGATGCCGTGCTGTTTGGCGGCCGCCGACAGGGTGCCAAGCGTGGCAACGGCGACAAAGCTTTCCAGTTGGGTGAAGCGATCCATAGCTTATGCGTCTTGAGTCTGGTTGAGTGAACAATCCGGTCATTGTACCTGCGAAAGGCGACGCGCTGTAGGATCAGTAGCGGTAGGGGGTGTGCATGGAGAAGGTCCAGTCGCGGCGTCCGGTTTCGCTGGCGTCCGGGGCGTAGGTTTGTTCGCTGAAGGTCGCCTCACCGTTGCGGGTGACTGCAATAATGGAGGAACAGCGGGTGCCGTAGCGCTCACTAATAATAAAAGGGCTGCTCAGCAGCCGTTCGCGTTCCAGCGGAATGCCGGTGTCGGGCAAGGCGTCGTCGGGCGCAGGAGTTGTATCTTTGAGCAGCGCGAATACCTGTTGCAAGGCATCGGGACAGCAATCGGGCGTGAGCGCATCCAGGCCGTGCCGCAAGCGTTCTGCCTTGGGCCACGGCGTGTCCAGCAGATGATTCGAGAGAATATAGCTGCCGGGTTTCAGCTTCTGAGGCGGTGCATCCTGTCGGTTACCGGTGTAGTAAACCGCGCCAACATCCCCCACGATCAGATTGAAGCCATTATAGTCATCGCCGGTTTTCCACACCTGCGCGGCGTAGTCGGCGGCGCTCAGGTCGCCATCCACAAAATTGCTTACCAGCAGTCCGCGTGTGGGAGCCTGCGGGATAAAACCCGCAGGATCGCGAAAATTGGTCAGCATGGCAAAACGGCCATTTCTGTTGATCGCCAGCCATGTGCCGCCCCCACTCAGATCCAGTCCCGAGAAAATGTCAGGATTGGCATCCCACGGTGCGGCCGGCAGGGCAGGCCTGGCGTGAAATTCGTCACGATTGGCGGCAATATACAGGGGCCAGTCGGGATCTTTAGCTATGGACAAATAAATAATGCACATGGGAAGCGTCCTTCATGAAACAATGGTCTGAGGCGGTTGGATCAGGCAGCCGCATTGACGTCCTGAGCAATAAGGCTGTTCAGGCGAAACAGGCGTTCCCGCTTAAGGACAGCCTCCAGCGGTTCGCGGGGACGGCCGATTTTTACGGCATCGTCGGGAATCAGCGCCAGCAGTTGCATCAGCATATCGGGATTCAATTCATAACATTTAGTCAGGAACTGGTCGGGATCGAACAGCGTCAAGCCAAGCAGGCGCAGTTCGCTGCGGTTGAAGTCGCGCAGATTTCGGGTCAGAATACAGACAGACTGGCCGTGGTAGCGGGCAAGCGCGGCCCGACCTGCTGCAATGACGTGCCAATCCTTGGGGTCGCTTTTAGAGAGCCCCGTTTCGA
>DATGQC010000272.1:0-4562 GCA_035304425.1 Advenella sp. | reverse complement strand
CTGGCGCCAGCAGGAACCAGGTCAGTGCGCAGGCCATGACGTAATTGAAGGCGATGGCCTGGCGGATATCAATGCCCTGGCGGCGGGCGACCTTGAGCAGAACCGAGACGGCTACGCTGCAAAGAATGCTTAGAATGAGATAGGTCATATTTCAACTGTAAATGAAAACGTGATATCGGGTCAGCGATGCTGTGGACCAGGCGGCTCAGGGTGCAGCCAGGACGCTGCTGGTGCAGGCGCACGATTGATCGGCCATGTCCGCCGTGGGGGCAGTCTGGGTATCAGTGGGGCACTGGCCTACCGGTTTGAGATCGAGGCGCCGGAACAATGCCTGATCGGCCTGTAGCTGCGGATTGCCGGTGGTGAGCAGTTTTTCCCCGTAGAACATGGAATTGGCGCCGGCCATAAAGCACAACGCCTGCAGGCTGTCTGGCATGGCTTCGCGTCCGGCAGACAGGCGTACGAATGCGGTGGGCATGGTAATACGCGCCACCGCAATCGTGCGGACGAATTCGAACGGGTCGATCTCATCGTTGTCGGCCAGAGGCGTACCCGCGACTTTGACCAGATTGTTGATCGGCACCGATTCAGGATAGGGATTCATGTTGGCCAGCTGGGCGAGCAGGCCGGCCCGTTCACGACGCGATTCGCCCAGGCCGACGATGCCGCCGCAACAGACATGAATCCCGGCGTGGCGCACACGCTCCAGCGTATCCAAACGGTCCTGGTAGGTACGGGTAGTAATGATTTGCCCGTAAAATTCCGGCGAGGTATCCAGATTGTGGTTGTAATAGTCCAGCCCGGCCTGCTTCAGTTGCGCTGCCTGGCCGTCACGCAGCATGCCCAGCGTCACGCAGGTTTCCAGGCCCAATGCTTTGACGGCCCGGATCATGTCGGCGACTGCATCGACCTGGTGCGGCTTGGGGTTGCGCCAGGCGGCGCCCATGCAAAAGCGCTGCGCGCCCGCGTCTTTGGCTTGCTGCGCCGCTTGTATCACCTGGTCCAGCGGCATGAGTTTTTCCCGCTCCACGGCCGTATCGTAGCGGGAAGATTGTGGACAATAGGAACAGTCTTCCGGGCAGCCGCCGGTCTTGATGGACAGCAGGCTGGACAGTTGCACCGCGTTGGGTTCATGATGTTCGCGATGCACCTGCCGGGCGCGGAAAAGCAGATCCATGAAGGGGGTCTGGTAGAGATCCAGTATGGCCTGTACCGTCCATGCGGCGCCGGATTCATGGTTATTGTGCGCTGAAAGAGTATCCATGCTTACGTTCCTTGTCGATTAGATAATGTCCCCCAGGCTCCGGCAATGCAGGGCAGAGGAATATGACGATGTAAACGTATGCTACGCAAGCGATTGCATTGACGCAATTTAAATTAATTGTCCAATGATGGCGTGTTGTCGCTTTTTGCGCGAAATTAACGGAAGTTAATTTTTTTTGTGGGTGGCAGTGACGGGAGGGCGCTTTGCCGGGCATGGCGCGATTGGCATCGGCACGCTATCGGGCCGCATATGCGGGATGGCTGGCGTTATTTGGCCAGCGGCAGCGGGGCGGCCCGCCTGCCAGCCGCTTGCCGGATCAGCCGCCGTAAATATCGTATTTGAAATATTTGTCGGCAATTTTCTGATACGTGCCATCCTTGCGGATTTCATCAAATGCCTTGTTCAGCGCATCCTTCAGTTCGGTATCGTTCTTGCGCACGGCAAAGCCGGTGCCCTGGCCAAAAATCTCGGGATCGGCAGAAGAGGGGATCGGATCGCCAACGATCTGGAAGTCTTTTCCTCCGGGACTTTCCACGAATTCGGTGGTGACGCCGCCATCGGCAAACACAATATTGACGCGGCCGGTGGTCAGATCGTTATAGGCGTCTTCCAGCGTTTTATAGCGCTTGATATTGGTGTCCTTGAAGTACTTGGTTGCGTATTTGTCCTGGATGGTGCCTTGTTGCACGCCCAGGTCCAGGCCCTTGAGGCCTTCCGCGGTGGACTGATAGGTTGCGCCTTTCCTGGCAACGAACATATTGGGCGTAGTCCAGATTTTCTGCGTGAACAGGACCGCTTTTTCGCGTTCGGGCGTAATGCTCATGGAAGAGGCGATGACGTCAAATTTCTTGGCGCGCAATGCCGGAATAATGCCATCCCAACCCTGATTCTGGAAAGTGCACTTAGCCTGCATCTTTTCGCACATGGCCTTGGCCAGGTCGATATCGAAGCCGACGATTTCGCCTGATGGACTGGTGGACTCAAAGGGCGCGTATGTTGCGTCCGTACCGAAGCGGATGGTTTTGTCAGCCGCGACAGCCGAGGTGGAAACAGCCAGCGCGATCGCGCATAGACCGATTCCGAAAACGTGTTTTTTCAGGTTCATGGATATTCCTAAATGACGTAAGCAGTGCTGCAGCAGAAGAACAGCCACCCGGCCGGCGCCGGATGCATGCCTGTTGGCATGAGGCCATTGCCCGATCTGTGCCCGTTTGCAGCGTTGTAGCACCACCGCAGGCGGTGGTCCGGATTGAAGATTATGACAGCATCCGCCGGAAAATGTACAGGGAGTTTCCCTCAGGCGGCATAGCGGGCTAAGGGAAAACCGGCGGTTTATTTCACTGACCGGGGCGATATAATGGCCGCGGGTGCCGGGATGGCGGATAAAATTGGGCGCCAATGGCTTCGGTTTTGCCGGGCCGGGGCATGCGCCGGGCGCAGTTATTGCGTGCGGGTCGTGGCCAATGGTATTGTTCTTTGCCCGTCAGGCACTGCAACGAATGGGTTGTGTATAGTCAAAAGGTATGCGCAGCGCCATGTAATGGGAAACAGGATGGAAGAAATAAATCTGATCGGTCAGTATCTGCCCCGCATTTTACAGGGAGCGGTGCTGACGCTTGAAATCGCCGTGCTTTCGCTGGTCATTTCTGTTGTCATCGGGTTGGCGGGCGCCAATATGCGGCTGTCGCGCAATCGCCTGCTCTCGCGTCTTGGCTGGCTCTATTCCAGCGTCGTGCGCGGGGTGCCCGACCTGATCTGGATGCTGATGGTGTACTACAGTGCGCAAATCGGCCTGAATGCGATCACCGAAGCCTGGGAACTGGATTATTTCGAAATCAGCCCGTTTGCTGCGGGCGTACTGACGCTGTCATTCATTTTTGGCGCCTATTTCACCGAAACCTTCCGTGGCGCCATCATGGCCATCCCCTATGGACAGATCGAAGCCGGCCACGCTTACGGCATGGGCGGCCTGCAGGTGCTGCGGCGTATTACCTTTCCGCTGATGATGCGTTTTGCGCTACCCAGCGTGCGCAACAACTGGCTGGTTCTGACCAAGGCCACCGCGCTGGTATCCATTATCGGCCTGGACGACATGACGCGCATAGCGCAGCAGGCCGGCAGCGCAACTCACCTGCCATTCATCTTCAACACCGTCTCGGCGTTGCTGTTCCTGCTGCTCACGACGGTATCGCTGTATGTCTTCCGTTATCTGGATAAGCATTATCAGCGCGGTTTCGCCAGGGAGGACGCGCATGTCTGAGACGCTTTCCCTGTTTTTTGACGCGCTGGTTACCTGTCTGCAGGCAGCGCCGTTAACGCTCACACTCACGGCATTGTCGGTGGCGGTGGGGTTGTGCATGGCCATTCCGCTGTCGGTGATCCATCAGCGCCAGCGTACGCCGGCTGCACGCCTGGTTCACGCCTTTACCTACTTTTTTACCGGCACGCCCCTGCTGGTGCAGATCTATATTATCTATTACGGTATCCCCAGCTTTAATTTCATCGGCCAGCTCATGTCACAGCCCGGTTTCGGCTTTCTCAAGGAAGGCTTTATCTGGGTGCTGGCTGCCCTGACGCTGAACACAGCCGCCTATTCCACGGTAATTTTTTCCGGCGCCATCAAAAACACCGATCGCGGAGAAATTGAGGCGGCCCGCGCCTTTGGCATGAATCGTCGCAATGCGATGCGCCGCATCATTCTGCCGTCAAGCCTGCGTCGTGCGTTGCCTGCCTATAGCAATGAAGTCATCATGACTATGCACTCCACAGCGCTGGCCTCGACGGTGGCCATGATGGAAATTACCGGCGCGGCCAGCCTGTTCGTGACCAATACCTATCAGCCTTTCATAGCCTATTCGGCGGCCGCGTGTATATACCTGGTGCTCAATTTCGTGCTGGTCTATATCTTTCGCAAAATCGAGCAGCGCTATCTGGTTCATCTCAATTCCCGACATCTGGCACAAGCATAATGCAGCAAAAAAAACATGTTTTATCACTGAGCGCCCCCGGTGCTTCATTTGAAATCAATGCCTTTCATTTCGGGCCGACCGATACCGGCCGCAAGGTGTATATGCAGGCCAGCCTGCATGCGGACGAATTACCTGGTTCGCTGGCGGCCTTTCACCTGAACCGCCGTTTGCAGGAACTGGAAAAGCAGGGCGCGCTCAATTGTGAAATTATTCTGGTGCCGTTTTGCAATCCGATCGGGCTGTCGCAGACCGTGTTCTATGAGCATATTGGTCGTTTCCAGTTGCCTACGGGACAGAATTTCAATCGTCTTACGGGTGTCCCGCTATAC
>DATGQC010000271.1:0-4507 GCA_035304425.1 Advenella sp. | reverse complement strand
TCATGTATCGCTTGATGAAAGAAGGGCGTGTGAAACTTGCGTCTGATGGAAAATTTCTAGAAGGGACGATAGAGGAGCAGGTACAACGTTATTCGGATCTTTGGCCCAAGGAAGAGAGCTTGCTAGACAAGGTCGATTTCCAGTTTACGGCTGATGCTGATGGGAATTTGGTTGACCTGTGGCCTGAAGGCGGTTTTGTATGGGTGTATGAGGATGGAAGCGAAGAGTGGAGCTATACCGCTTAGCTTTGATAGGTTGCAGCGAGCTGGATTTATGGCAAAACCGTTGAATAGTTGATGTCGGGTGAGAAACCCACGGTGAGTTCGTTCGCGGGACCTGCCGTAGCAGGGCTTGCGGGAGCCGTCGTTGACGATGGCAAGAGCGTACAACGCCAAGACCAATAGTCATTTGAAAATCGCTTTACAGAACTATTGGTAATAAAAATATAGTCAGAGTGTATTGGTAGCCAGGAACGGCACGGCATAGACTAGCAGGTTTGCTGCACCTGAATTCCGGCTATGTAATGACAAAAGAAATACGCCTTAATGCGTTCCTGATGAACTGTGTCGGTCATCTGGCGCCTGGCCAGTGGACGAACCCCGACGATACATCCTCCGACTATCTGAATGCTCTGTATTGGGTTGAGCTGGCAACACTGCTGGAGCGCGGCCTGTTCGATACGCTGTTTCTGGGCGATGTGATTGGTGTGTACGATGTCGATGGCGGTACAGCCGAGAACGCATTGACCAGCGCTGCGCAAACCCCGATGAATGACCCCTTCCCACTGATTCCGCTGATGGCGCACGCAACCCGTCATCTTGGGTTCGGCGTGACGTCATCGGTTGCCTACGATCCGCCGTATTTGCTGGCGCGCCGGTTCGCCACGCTGGATCATCTGACAAAAGGCCGCGTGGCCTGGAATGTGGTCACGTCCTATCTTGAGAGCGGCGCCCGCAGTCTGGGGCAGGAGAGCCTGCTTGGTCATGATGAACGCTATGATCGCGCTGATGAGTACCTGGAATTATGTTACCGGTTTTGGGAAAACAGCTGGGATGACGGCGCCGTCTTGCGTGATGCTCAGGCGGACAAGTATGTTGACCCTGCCGGTGTACACGCCGTTAACCACGAGGGGCGCTATTTTCGTTCCCATGGCATTTTTCAATGCGAACCCTCGCCACAGCGCACGCCGCTTATTTTCCAGGCGGGCGGCTCGCAGCGTGGCGGACAGTTTGCAGCCCGTCATGCCGAATGCGTCTTTGTGGGTGCACCAACGCGCGAGGGCGTCAGGCGCAGCGTCGCGCAATTGCAAGATCAGTTGCAGGCAGCAGGACGCAAGCGGGACGATGTGCGGATATTTGCCATGTTCACCGTAATTGTTGAAGAAACTGCGGCACTGGCTCGCCAGCGACATCAGGAGTACCTGGCGCGCGCCAACCTGGATGGCGCCCGTGCACTGCTTTCCGGATGGACCGGTATTGATCTGTCCCGCTACCACCTGGATGATGAACTGGTCTATGTGGATACCAATGCCGGGCAATCGGCGCTGGCGTCATTCAGTAAACTGGACCCGTCGCGAACCTGGACCTTGCGCGATGCGCTTGAATTTGTTGCCCTTGGCGGCAGAGGGCCGGTGGTGGTTGGCGATGCCCGCGAGGTGGCGGACGAATTGCAGGGCTGGGTCAACGACACCGGCATTGACGGATTCAATCTGGCCTATATAGAGATGCCGCGCACGTTTCGCAATATCGTCGATTATCTGGTGCCCGAATTACAGCGTCGTGGCGCGTACAAGCGCCAATATGCCACCGGCGTGCTGCGCGAGAAGCTGCTCTCGGCAGGCCCGTACCGCACAACGGTTTCCCCTTAGTTTTTTGGAAGAAGAGAACGCTATGCCCCGTATTTCCGAACTCCCTGTCGATAGCCTGAGCCCCGCGTTGCAGGCGCTTTTCCCACGCTATACCGACAACGGCTCGCATTTTGCGGACCAGTTCCAGGTACTGTCCCACGTGCAGCCCGCGGCCGAACATCTGTTTGACATGCTGCTGACGCTCAAGCAACAGCAGAATGTCCCATCGCGCTATATTGAGCTGGCTATTGTCGTGGTGTCGCAACTGAACCGTTGCTTGTACTGCGTGGAAAATCACAATCCCCGTCTGCAGGTCGCCGGTTTGACTATTGATGATCCACAGGCGGTCATTGACGGTACCGCCAAGGACCAGTTGACCGACACCGATCAACTGGTGGTCGATTATGCGATTGCCGTCACACAGGCGGCAGAGCGCATTCCCGAGGCCTTGTTTGACCGTCTGCGTCAGGTGTTCACCGAGGCCCAGATTGTTGAATTGACCTTGCGTATCTCTCTTTGCGGTTTCTTTAACCGTTTCAACCAGGCCTTGCAGATTGGCGAAAGCAGCACAGCGGCACACCCGGTCTGATCCATTTCAATTGGAATTTGCACATCATGGCACCTCTTATGTCTCGTATTATCGGCCCCGGCCGCCGGCTTTTGTCCCGTTTCGTATTGGCATCGATCACGGGGGGCGCTGCTGTTTCGTCCATTGCGCCAGCCGTTGCGCAGGAGGCGCCGGCACCCATACGCATCGGCGTTCTTGTTCCGCTAAGCGGTGCCGGTGGCGCGTACGGGCCGGGCATGGCGGATGCGGCAAAGCGCGCAGCCGAGTTCATTAACAGCGAGGGCGGAGGTGTGCTTAACGGGCGCAAGCTTGAGATCGTTGTTGCCGATAGCGAAACCAACCCGACCGCAGGCGTAGCTGCAGCCCGCAAGTTGCTGGATGTCAGCAAGGTGTCGGCGATTACCGGGTTGTGGAGCAGCTCCGTGGCATTGGCTGTCAAGCCGCTCACGCTGGAGCGGGGCGTTCCCTTGCTGGTGACCGGTACGGGTGACGAAGTGACCCAGGGCGACAATAAAGGGCTCGTATGGCGCTTTCAGGCGCGCGGCAGTGATTGGGGCAGGGTGTTTGCCCGCGCGGCTTATCATGATGGGGCGCGTACGGCTTCGGTCATGGTCCAGCAGGCGCCGGCCTGGACGATCATGGTGGACCCCTTTGTCACGGAGTTTCGTAAACTAGGCGGCAAGATCGTCGAGGTTGTTTATTACAATCCGGGCCAATCTTCCTATCGTGCCGAAGTGGAAAAGGTTTTTGCCAAAGAACCCGATGCCGTGTTTCTGCCAAGCTATCTGCCTGAACTGTCCGCAATTGCGCGCGAGGTGTTCCGCAGTGGCTTTACCAGCAAAATCTATTCAAACTCATCGGCTGCGGATGCCGAAGGGGCGTTCATCAAGAATGTAGGCGCCGAGGTTGCCGAGGGCATTCATCATATCCAGTCGATTCCACCCGCCGAATCAACCGCTTATAAAACATTTTCGCAGCATACCAAAACGCCCGAGAATACGTTGGCCATATTCCCGTCCAATATGTGGGATGAGGTCTCCGTGCTTGCGCTGGCCATGGAAAAGTCCGGTAGTACCGACCCCGCCGTTTTCAGCAAATCCATTCTGGATGTCGTTAACGGCCCGGGCACCGTAGTCGAAAACCCGGTTGACGGCCTTAAAACCCTTCGCGCCGGCAAACCGATTTCGTACAGTGGGGCGGGGGCGCAATTTAAGTTTACGCCCACCGGGGACCAGTTGCATCGGTCCTACGGCCGTTTCATTATCAAGGACGGCGCCAACCATCAGCAGGGATTGATCGAGTGAGTGTGAACGCGCATCCGGTTACGCAAGATTCTGCCGGCCTGTACGCCAGGGATATCCAGCTGTCCTATGGCGGGCTGCAAGTATTGAAGGGCGTTTCGGTCAGCATCGAGCGCGGTTGCATTACAGGCATTGTCGGGCCTAACGGCGCAGGGAAATCTTCGCTGTTCAATGTGCTGGCGGGCAACGCCATACCGGATCAGGGCAGTGTCTGGCTGGGCTCGCAAGATATGACCCGGCTTGCCGTGCATGAACGCGCCCGTGCCGGTATTGCACGCACGTTTCAGCTGGCGCGCGAACTTGACAGCCTGACGGTGCTTGAAAACCTGCTGCTGGCCTGGCCCGACCAGGCGGGCGACACCTTGTGGCGCACTTTTTTGCAGCGCGATGGCATCCGGAAAACGCAGGAGCAGGCCGTTGAGCATGCGCTGGCCCTGTTGGAGCGCACGCGGCTGACGCGACTGGCCGATAGCCTGGCAGGGGGCCTGTCGGGAGGCCAGAAAAAATTGCTTGAACTGTGCCGCGCGCTCATGCTGAACGCGCCCATTATCCTGCTGGATGAACCCGCGGCTGGCGTCAACCCGGCCTTGATGGACGAACTGGCCGGATTCATCAGCGAACTGCGTGATGAGGGCAAGACGTTTGCTGTTGTTGAACATAATATGGATCTGATTGCCGCCCTATGCGATACCGTGTATGTACTGGCTGACGGCGCGGTGCTGACACAGGGCACCTTTGCCGAAGTCGTTGCCGACAGTCGGGTACAGGATGCCTATCTTGGAGTGACGCTAT
>DATGQC010000270.1:0-6732 GCA_035304425.1 Advenella sp. | reverse complement strand
GGGCGCGTGCCGGGCAATATAGGTCAACATCAGCGGCAAAATGGTGTCGGCCACATCCAGCGTCGCTCCCAGGCGAATTTGCCCTTCCATCGGCTGCTGACCAACGGTGCGCAACACTTCGTCATTGATCGCCAGCAAGCGCCTGCCATATTCGGCCAATTGCTTGCCCTGTACCGTCAGCGCCAGCCGTCGACCTTTCTTCTGAAATAACGGATAGCCCATTTGCTGTTCCAGCTTTTGCATTTGCTGACTGATGGCCGACTGCGTTTTGAACAGCACCGCCGCTGCGCCCGAAAATGTATTAGTTTTTTCGACAGTTACCAGGGTTCTGAGCAAACCAAGATCCAAATTATTCATAGGGAATACCCTTAAAAACAAGCGCTTGAAAGAATACCGCTCATAGATAACATATTAGCATTGCTTATATGTTTTCAATGAATTCTAATTAGTAAATACAAAGCGAACTATCTATACTCTGAAAAAATCACAGGAGAAATATATGCATTCCAAGCAAGACAAGCAGGCGGCCATCCGGCAATTTATCGACATCGCCAAGGACATCGACCAGGCTCAATTGGACCGGGCAAAGCTCGCGAAGATACGCGATGCGCTTGTAGAGATCGCGGCGCATAAAGAGTGGTGGGGACAGGATACCTACCCGGCCCCCACCGGCGACGAACTGCAGGCCCGCTATCTTATCCATGCAGAGCCCGATAACAGCTATGCGCTCTATCTGAATGTGATGAAGCCCGGGAAAAAAATTGTTCCGCATAATCACACCACCTGGGCCTGCATTGCAGCGGTCGAAGGAGTGGAAAGCAACTACCTGTATGAGCGCACCGATGACGGCAGCGTGCCAGGCCATGCTACCGTTGTGCAAACCGGCATGCAGGCAGTGAAGCCCGGCCATGGCATCGCGCTGATGCCCGACGATATTCATGCGGTGCGTATAGAAGACGACAATATCCGTCACCTGCATATGTATGGTCGCGCGCTGGAAACCCTGACCGAGCGCATGGCCTTCGACACCACTGATAACAGCTGCAAGATCATGGATGTTGGCGTCAAAACCCAGCGGAGCCAGGGTTGATGTCAGGTGTCTCGCGAGCCACCCAACTGGCCTCGTTGGGGCGGCCTGAATCCGGGTGGGCCAACACGCCCATTGTCAAAGGCAGCACCTATCTTTTCGACAACCTGGCGCAATGGCGCGCAGCCCGAGCGCAACGCGACACCGATAGGGTGCTGTCGTACGGCGCCCGCGGCAACGAAACTGTTTATGCGCTTGAAGACGCCATTACCGCAATCGAGGACGGCTATCGCAGCAAACTTTTCCCGACTGGCCTGGCTGCGATTGCCACTGCTCTGCTTGCGTATCTGAAATCGGGAGATCATCTGCTGATTTCAGATGGCGTCTATGAGCCTATGCGTATCCTGTGCGAGACACAACTGGCCAAATTCGGCATCACATACAGTGAATTTTCGCCGACCGATCCGCATTGGGACCGGCAACTGCGACCAGCAACAAAAATGGTTTACGTTGAGTCGCCGGGCTCGCTGCTGTATGACATGCTTGATTTGCCAGCGCTGTCGCAGGTATGTAAACAGCGGGGTATCCTGCTTTGCGCAGACAACACCTGGGGATCCGGCATTAATTACCAGCCGTTGCGCCTGGGATGCGATATTTCAATCGTAGCGGCAACCAAGTACCTTGGCGGCCATTCAGATGTGATGATGGGTTCTGTCACGACCAGCCAGGCCTGCTTCGCTCAAATAGAACAAGCCAGCATCAATCTTGGCCAGACCGTGTCGGCCGAAGACGCCTTCCTGGTGCTGCGCGGACTTCGCACGCTGGAGCTGCGTCTGCAGCGTCATGCCAGCAGCGCCCTGCGCATTGCCCGGTGGCTGAGCACGCATCACGCCGTACGCACCGTGTTCCACCCCGCTCTGCAAGAGGATCCCAACCATGGACTATGGCAGCGGGATGCCGCCGGTTCCAATGGGCTATTGACCATTGAATTTGATCCCGGCCTCACATCGGAAAAAATCGAACCGGCGATCGACGGGCTGCAATTGTTCGGCATCGGCTCATCGTGGGGAGGCTATGAAAGCCTGGTTCTTCCGGTCGACCCGCGTCGCACCAGGCTGCGCAATAACAAACAGCATGGCTACCTGCTGCGCCTGCACATCGGCCTGGAGGATCCTGCAGACCTCATGCGGGATCTTGACACCATGTTCAACCATATCGCGAAAGCTGGCGCGCACGCCTCACACCTCCAATACTTATAAACCTTCTTTGAGCAAGGCACGAGAACTGAAAATGAAATATATCAACGCCCGCGCGCTGAAACAACAAATCCATGACACCGAAGAAATTGCAGTCCTGGATATACGTGAGCATGGTCAATACGGGGAGAACCATCTTTTTTTTGCTGTCTCTGTGCCTTATAGCGCACTGGAACTGGAAATCGAAAGGCTGGTTCCCAGAAAGAATACCCGAATCGTGATGTACGGCAATCAGCATGAGAATGAGATTGTCGAACGCGCGCATCGCGCCGCAACCACGCTGGGCTATAACAACATCAGCATCCTTCAGGGCGGCGTACAGGGATGGCAAGCCGAAGGTTACGCGACATTCGCCGGCGTAAACCTGCCAAGCAAAACGTTTGGCGAACTGGCCGAACATGTTTACGACACCCCAAGAATATCTGCACAGCAATTGCAGGCGCTGCTCGCGGATGACAGCAATAAAATCATTGTGCTTGATGGCCGCCCGGTGCCCGAGTACAAAAAAATGAATATCCCGGGATCAGTATGCTGCCCGAACGGCGAACTGGCCCTGCGTGCAGGAGAACTGGCGCCGGACCCCGCAACCACAATCGTCATCAATTGCGCAGGCCGCACCCGCAGCATAGTCGGCGCGCAGACGCTGATCAATTTAGGCATCCCGAACAAAGTATACGCTCTGGAGAACGGCACACAGGGCTGGCATCTGGCCGATCTTCCACTGGAGCATCAGTCGGATCGGCTATATCCACCCTCGGTAAAAAACGAGAATCTGCCGATACTGCAACAGCGCTCTGCAGCGATTGCCACTCGCTACAAGGTCCACACCGTCGATGCTGCGCAGGTTCAGCAATGGCTGGCGCAGACGGACCGTACAACTTTCCTGTGCGATGTCAGAACCCCGGAAGAATTCACGCAAGACAACCTTCCGGCCGGCGTTCAGCACACCCCGGGCGGCCAGCTCATCCAGGCAACCGACGAATACATCGGCGTCAGAAAAGCACGACTGGTGCTATTGGATTTTGACGGCGTGCGCGCACCGGTGATTGCAAGCTGGCTCAGGCAATTGGGCTGGGAGGTCTATCTCCTGCAAAATCCGAGGGCGCTGCAGAGCACCGCGACGGCTGCCACGCACTGTCCGGCGCTGCGCCATACGACCTTTCTTGCCGACAACCAGATCGCATCGTTTATCGCCGCCCATCCGGAAGCAGAAATGATCGATACGCGGCCCAGCATGCAATTTCGTAAACTGCGACTGCAAGGCGCAACCTGGGCCATTCGACCGACACTGACAGCAGTTGCCCCGAGAGATAAGGAACAAGCGGTACTGCTGATAGGCGAGCGCGCCGAAAAACTGCGCATGCTGGCGGCCGATCTTGAGCACGCAGGACACACCCGGATTTACGCCGTCTGCATGGACAGCGAGCAAATCAGGCATAGCGGACTTGCAGTGAGCGCTGACGAGACCGCGCTGCGCGACGAACAATGCATTGATTTTTTATTCTTTGTTCACGACCGCCATCAGGGCAACAAGGAAGCAGCAAGAAAATATCTCGAATGGGAAACCAATCTCATCTCGCAGATCGACGACCTGGAACGCCAGACATTCTCATTTGATTAAAACATAACCGGAGCGAACGATGAAGAGACAACACCGCCACACCCCGACCAACCCCACTTTCCGCCGCAACAGCGCCTGGCTGCTGCTCGCCCTGCTCGCCTCTGCCTGGAGCACCGGCGCATCTGCGAACCGCCTGGCCGAGATCAAAGACCGCGGCGCCTTGATTTGCGGCACGCAAAACGCCAGCTCGCCATACGGCTATCAGGATCCCAAGCAACGCAAGTATGTCGGATATGATGTTGATATCTGCCAGGCGCTTGCCAGCGAGCTGGGCGTGAAGCTGCAGCATAAGCCGTTGTCCACCGAAGCCCGTATTCCCGAAGTGAAGATGGGGCGCGTGGACGTTGTGGCGGGATCGGTGGCCTGGCTGCCCAAACGCGCCGAAGAAGTCGATTTCAGCTTGCAGTATCTACAGGGTAATATCAAAGTCCTGGTCAAAAAAGAGTCCGGCATCAAAACGCTGGCTGATCTGGCCGGAAAAAAGGTATGCGCCTCATCGGGATCCAGCTCGGCTGCCATAGCGCAAAAAACGTTGCCTGAAGCAGAAGTGCTCACCTACCAGAACATCTCTCAATGCTATCTGGGCTTGCAGAACGACAAAGTGCAGGCAATGAGTGCCGGCGAACTGGTGCTGCTGCGATTTGCAAATGACTCCCAGAAAACCGATACCCCTGCCGTCCTGCTGGAAGAACCCACGGCCACTGAGCATATCGGCATTATCATGAACAAGGGAGAGCCCGAACTTAAAGCCGCCGTAGACAAAGCCCTGACAGCCATGGAAAAATCCGGCGAGCTGGACAAGGTATTCACTAAATGGCTTGGCAACGACTCCATCTACAAGCTGACACGCACGTTCAAAGTGGTACCTGTTGCCCAATTGGACGCCAGCACGAAGAAATAGCATCAAGCCGATGTTTTTCGCACGACCGGTGCGTGGCGGTATCCACGCAGGCAACAAACTCACCAGGAGGATCCGGGAACGAACATTCCCCGGCTTACCATGAATTTTTCGCTTTCCTTGCTCTCCGATCCTGAAACCGTGCATCTACTGTTAACAGGGCTGTCAGTGACATTGCGTCTTTTTTTGGGGGCGCTTGTCTGCGGATTCGGCGTCGCCCTGCTGCTGACCGCAATCAATCTTATCCCGCTGCGCATCGTGCGGGCCATCATCAGTCTGTATGTGGAATATCACAGGAATGTGCCTACTGTGGTGCAAATCATGGTCTGGTATTTCGGCATGCCCGAAGTGCTGCCCAAAGCGCTGAAAACGTGGATCAACCAGGGAAATTCAGAGTTTTCCTTTGCGCTGGTTGCTTTATCGCTGAATGTCAGCGCCTATTATTACGAGGATATCCGATCCGGCATCAAAGCGATCGCCGGTACGCAACTTGAAGCAGCCCGGGCGGTGGGTTTAAGTTCAATACAGGCGCTGCAGTGTGTGGTGCTGCCGCAGGCGGTTCGTATCGCTGTTCCGCCTATCATCAACCGATCCCTGATTCTGTTCAAGGATACAAGCCTGGCCATGGTCATCGGCGTGACCGAACTGACGTATCAGGTCAAGCGCATAGAAAACATCACATTCCAGACGTTCCAGATCTTTATGATCTCGACAGCGCTTTATCTGACCATTTCCCTGCTGATCGCCCTGCTGGGTGCGCACATCGCCCGCCGTTACCCGGCCAATTTCAGAAGATAGGAGCAGGTTCACATGTATGATTTTATCGATACCTACGGCATGATGTTCCTGGTGGGATCCTGGCCGAGCGGCCCCATCGGCGGCTTTGCCGGAACGCTCATTCTGGCGGCGCTCAGCCTTGCCGCCGCATTTCCCATCGCGTTGCTGATAGGGACCGGAAGGACCTGTGAAATAAAGACCATCCGCGCGATATCAACGATATGGGTCTACGTATTTCGTTCCATACCCCTTATCATGATTATTTTCTGGGCCTATTTTCTGCTGCCCACCATCATGAAAACGGAAATTCCTCCGTTCTGGACCGCCGTATCAGCCATTGTTATCTATGAGTCGGCATTTCTGGCTGAAATCATCCGGGGCGGATTACAGGCGCTTCCGGCCGGCCAGGTAGAGGCTGCGCGGGCCATGGGGCTTGGCTATTTTCAGACCCTGTTCACCATCCAGATTCCGCAAGCCCTGACCAATATGATTCCATCCCTTTTGAATCAGTTTGTCTCAACAATCAAGGCCACTTCAATCGTTTATATCATCGGCGTCAATGAAGCCGCGTTTTCGGCGCAACAGATCAACAGTATTGAATTGACCGGAACGTTGCGCACCTATCTGGTGCTGGCGCTGTTTTATTTTCTTATATGCGCGCTGCTCTCCAGGCTGGCAAAAATCCTGGAGGCCCACTTGAACGCCAGGCGCCTGGGCTCTGCGGCCTGACTCATCCTTACGGAGACTCATCATGATCAAGTTCGAAAACGTCAACAAATGGTATAAAAACTACCATGCCCTGCGCGATATCAACGGACAAATCAACACCGGAGAAGTGGTGGTGGTTTGCGGCCCCTCCGGGTCCGGGAAATCCACCATGATTCGCACGATCAACAAGCTGGAAGACATTGCAAGCGGCTCGATCAGCATCGAAGGGCAATGCATCAACGACAAGAACATCAATATCAATCAGCTGCGCGCCAGGATCGGTTTCGTCTTTCAGCATTTCAATCTTTTTCCTCACCTGTCCGTGAAAGACAACGTGGCCTTGTCGCCGATCAAAGTCGCGGGCCAGTCCAGACAGCAGGCCTATGAAACTGCCGAAGCATTGCTGGAGAAAGTGGGTTTATATGCCAAGAAAGATGAAATGCCA
>DATGQC010000269.1:0-19601 GCA_035304425.1 Advenella sp. | reverse complement strand
TATCGCTGTGGTGCAGGCACAAGGCCGGATCCCCACCTGTAGCATGTCTGCCGGAAAATCGCCGCCCGCCGCTTTGACCAGCGCTTCCTTAAGCGTCCACAGCCGGAAAAAAAAGCGGGTTCTGTCCTGTCCCTGCAACCTGCGCAGCAGCCGCTTCTCATCATCCCGGGCGATCAGCTCAGCCAGCGCCAGCTCATCAATGACGCGTATCCGCTCCAGATCAACACCGATCTGCTCATGCAGCGACGATGCCGCCCATAAGGCATGACCGGCACTATGCGACAGACTTGATGATCGATAGGGATGGAGCAGACGGCGCTGCAGGGCACGGCTGACACGCCACTCGTAAGCTTTACGCGCACTCAGGCGCGCCGCTTCGCGGGCGCGATCGTCTGGCGACAGCGCTAGCGGGTCGTATTCTACCTGCAACGCAGGGCCGGCAAACCACAGCTGCAGCAGCGCCGGCTGCTCTGAAACGGAAAATGGCATGAATCACATAACCGGAATGGCAATGACGCCATTGTACGTACTCACGCCATGTGCAGGCCCATCTTGATGAATGATTTTGATGGATTCCTGCCTCGCGCCTGCCATCCCGGTTGTCCGATGCAGTCGTACGCAACGGGACACGGCGCAAGGCCCGCTTTCTCGGCCACTCAGGGTAATGCAGCAACCGGCTCAGCTTCGCGCTGGATCTGGCCAATACCAAGATAAGAAAACAGATCCTTTGGATCAGCCAGTTCGGGCACCAGCGAAATGGGCTGCATCAGACCCAGCTTTTGCGCCGTGTCCCGCATGTAGACCAGCGCCGAGAAGTCTTCCAGCGCAAAACCAACGGAATCGAACAGGGTAATCTGCGTATCATCCTCACGGCCTTTGGCCTGGCCCTGAAAGACCTGCCACAAATGCCGGACAGGAAAGTCTGCATCTACATTCTGCAATTCGCCTTCCACGCGGGTTTGCGGCTCGAATTCGACAAACACAGTCGCCAGCGACAGAATGTCAGGATGCAGCTCGGTCTTACCCGGGCAATCGCCGCCGACTGCGTTGATATGCATGCCGGGCTTGATCATTTCAGGCGTCAGGATATGTGCCCGGGAGTACTCGGCAGTCACTGTTGTCACAATGTCGGCTCCCCGGACGGCATCGGCCACACTATCGGCAATGTCCACGGTCATGCCGGTGTGGCGCAGATTATCGGCCAGTTTCTGGGACGCGGCACGATCAAGGTCATAAACGCTCAGGTGCTCAATGCCCAGCAGATAATGAAAGGCCAGCGCCTGAAATTCGCTCTGACAGCCATTGCCGATCAGGGCCATCCGGCGGCTGTTGCTGCGCGCCAGGTGCTTTGCCGCCAATGCCGACATGGCTGCCGTTCGAAGCGCCGTGGTCAGCGTCAATTCACAAATAACCTCGGGTTTGCCGGTGCTGTTGTCAACCAGCGCCCCAAATGCCAGCACCGTCGATAGCCCCTCCTGCGGGTTATGGGGATGACAATTGACATACTTGAACGAATAATTCTGTTTATCTGCAATGGGCATCAATTCCATTACGCCGTCCTGCACATATTTGGCAACCCGGGATGACTTGTCAAATTCATCCCAGCGCAAATAGTCTGACAGGATATAGTTCATCACGCCTTCAAGCGTCTGCTTCATGCCCTGCCGCTGCACGATGCGGGCCACGTCCTGCGGACGGATCAGCCCGGTATTCACGTTTATTTGTGTCAGATTGGTCATGGTTATCTCCGTTTAATGCGTTACCGGCGCCAGGAGACAATGCACGGGTACGCTCACGCCCCCGGATTGACCCGCCCTGTCCCTTTTATCCCGTCATCCACAACCCACGCAGGGGGAAGATGACCTGTTCTGCACCGGTGTTCTCAAAACACCGCCATACTGAACCGGGAGGAATCTGTGCCGACACGCTAGTTCATGTGTATCTTTGTTACTTAAGTTTGCACCATTGTCGCGGCAAAGCATATCGGCAATATTGAACACTTTTGCCCATTCTTTTGTCATAATGACATTGTAAAATGACATAATGAGCAAATATGGATTCCACTGATCAAGCACTTATCTCGTTGTTACGCCAGAATGCCCGCTACGCGGTTGCCGATCTTGCAAAAAAACTCGGCCTCTCGCGCGGCACCATCCGCAACCGGATGGTGCGACTGGAAGATGCCGGCGTGATCGTCGGCTACACGGTGCAATTGCGTCCGGACACGCAAATCCAGACCATCCGTGCATGGATGAGCATTGCCATTGAAGGGAATATGAGCCGCCAGGTGATCGCCAGCCTGCTGGGCGAACCTTGCATCGTCGCCTTGCACGACACCAATGGTCGCTGGGACCTGCTGGCGGAACTGGAAGCAGGCTCGCTGGCCGATCTGGGTCAGGCGCTGGAACGCATACGGTTGATCCGCAATATCAGCAACTCTGAAACCAGCATACATCTGAAAAGCTATCGGTAGTTACTGATGGTTGTCCTAGCGTATTGCCGGTTTTATAGCGCCGCTCACCTGGTGTCGCTACAGGAGCTGATGCACCCTAGCCATGAAGGGTTGGCGAGTAGGAATGCCAGGCAGTCAATGACTGGATCACACTGCCAATCCGCAATAGCCGACGCTCGTCTTGCGGCTTGCCGACCAGCTGTGCGCTCACCGGCAAGTTGCCCGGGTCAAAGCCGGCGGGCAAGGCCAGCGCACAGCCGCCAGCCCAGTTGGCCAGACGCGTAAAAAATGCCGGGCTTGCGGCTTCATCCAGCTGCGCCAGTAATGGCGCAATGGCTGGCACCGTGGGCACCATGAACGCATCCTTGTCTGCCATCCAGGATTGCCATATGCCCATGGCGGCCTGATGCTCCGCCAGTAGCTCCTCGTATTGCATTTGTGAAACCGCCTGGCCGGCGATCATCCGCCTGCGTACAAACGGGTCCATGGACGCATCGCGGTCACGCACCAGGGCGCCATGCAAACGCCAGGCGCAGGCCGCCATCAGCAGCCCGCTTTGCCTGAAAACAGTGTCAAAGGACAACGGCGGCCGTTCCCTTACGATATGCGCTCCTGCCATTTCGGCCATGCGCACCATGTCGCGCACTCCCAACCGCACAGAGCGCTGCACATCCGTATCATATTGCTCGTCCGGCATGACGCCCAGGGTCACGCCGTCCAGGCCGCTGCCATCATTCAGCAGTCGATGACATGACTCGTCCAGCACCTCGCCCGGTTCACAGGTGAGCGCCCGATACAAAATCGCCGCGTCATCGGCGGTATGGGTAATCGGTCCGACGCTATCGAGCATCGGCGCCAGGGGCAGAATGCCGCTCATGTCCATCTGTCCCGCCGTCATTTTCAGCCCCGTCAGACTGCAGAACGCCGCCGGTATCCGCACCGAACCGCCCGTATCTGTACCAATGGCACAGGGCACCAGACCGGCAGCCACGGCGACCGCCGAGCCGCTGGACGAACCGCCGGGGGCGCGCGCACGGTGGGCGTCCCACGGATTCAATGGCGTCCCCAGATGCGCATTCGTACCCCAGCCGCCAAAGGCAAACTCAACCGTCTGCGTCTTGCCAATCACAATGGCGCCCTGCGCCTGCAAGCGTTGTACCAGCGCCGCCGTCTGGCTGCCGGGCTGCCCTTCCCGAGCGGCCGACCCTCCGGTCGTCACGGTGCCGGCAATCTCAATCAGATCCTTGATGGCCACCGGAATACCATCCAGCAGGCCCAGCGATTGCCCTGCTTTGCGCCTGGCATCGGAGTCCTTCGCATCCCGCATCGCCTGCTCGCCAAACACGACCGTAAAGGCATTGAGCCTGGGATTGTATTTTTCAATGCGCCTTAGAAAAAAAGTCGTCAGCAACGCCGACGTCAAACCTTGCCTGCTCAGTTGGCTGGCCAGCCTGCCGACGGTAGAAAAAGCGTAATGTTCCATGGGATATCTTCGCTTGCATAGAATGGTAAGGGTCAATAGCGTCACTTTACGAATAGCAATAACCATGCCATCGCACATCGTACGTATGCGCGGGCTTGACGTTGGCATGCGCGTTGGCGCCTTGCTTTACCTCTTGTGCAGGTGGCTTCGCCCAGCGTCAGGCCACGGCCTGGTTCATTTGCCCGGCACACCCGGGGCGGATTCGTTCCGCCTCGATCCGGCTCATTTGCCCCGGCGCCATCCGGTCTGATTCAGTGTACGCCCGCACTTGTCATTCATTCAGCGATTTTCAAATGTCATAACCATCTTCTGCCAGCTGCGCGCATATTCGTTTATATTCTAATCATTATTGCCATTCAGCCAGTTGTCATCTTCAACTGCCTGTCGCTCAAACATGCATCGGCGCCGCGTCGATCCATGTCAGACGCCAGCCTGCGTCCCCATTGACACCCAGCCAAGGAGCCCAGAATGACACCAGCCGTTCCCCCCGCGACGTCACGTTCACCATCCGCCCCTTCATCGTTCGCCTACCGGCACACCAGGCGCCTGCTGCCGCGCAGCACGCTCGCCAGTATGTTAATGGCAACCGTAATCGCCGGCGGTTTTCATGTCGCCACGGCACAGGCACAAACGACCACCATGTCCCCGGGAGACAAAGCGCCCGTTGCCCGGAACGTCACCACCGAAACACTGCTTGAAGGACTGGAGCACCCCTGGTCAATGGCCTTTTTGCCCGGTAATGCCGGTATGCTCATTACAGAGCGCAGCGGCCGTCTCAATTACTGGAAGCCGGGTAGCGATAAGCCCGTGGCGATCAGCGGTAGCCCCGAGGTCTGGGTCAGTGGCCAAGGTGGTTTGCTGGATGTGGTCCTGGCCCCGGATTTTGCCCGGACCCGTCATATTTACCTGAGTTATGCCGAAGCAGGGAAAGACGGCAAAGCCGGTACAGCCGTCGGCTTCGGCCGACTATCCGAGGACAACACCAGGCTGGACAAGTTCAAAGTCGTCTTTCGTCAGGAACCCAAGCTGTCGACCGGCAACCATTTTGGTTCGCGCATCGTCTTCGACCGCAAGGGTTACATGTTCATTGCGCTGGGCGAGAACAACCAGCGCCCCACTTCCCAGGACCTGGATAAACTGCAGGGCAAAATTGTGCGGCTGTTCCCTGATGGACGCATTCCCCCGGACAATCCTTTCGTGGGTAAACAGGGGGCACGTCCCGAAATCTGGTCTTACGGACATCGCAATCAGCAGGGCGCTGCCCTCAATCCCTGGACCGGCGCCTTGTGGACAAATGAACATGGTCCGCGCGGCGGCGATGAGGTCAATATCCCCGAACCAGGCAAGAACTATGGCTGGCCGCTGGCCACCTACGGCATCAATTACTCTGGATTGCCGATACCCGAAGCCAAGGGCACCGATGGCCCGGGTCTGACCCAGCCCATTTACGCCTGGAAAGTATCACCGGCAATCAGCGGCATGGCCTTTTACGACCAGGACCGTTTTGCCCCATGGAAGCAGACCGTGTTTATTGGCGCACTGGCGCAGCAACGCCTGCTGAATTTGAAAGTGGATGGCGCCACCCTGAAGGACGAACAGGTGATCTTCGAAGGCGAACGCATTCGTGATGTGAAGGTTGGCCCGGATGGTTACGTGTATGTCCTCACCGATACCAGCGATGGCAAGCTGATTCGCCTCGGCCTGCAACACTGACCCCGCATGCTGTGGTACGGTGCTCCAGGCAACCCCGGGCACCGTACACCGGTCATGCCGGCATCATGCGCCGCCCTTGCCGCCACCCATAGGGGGCGACACTGGCGCAATCCAGACGAGCCATTGCGCGCCCGTGAAGTCCGTCTGCCCTCTCCCGGCAAACAACAGGCCCGCCACAACATTGCGCTGCGGCGGGCCGGACTAGCCTGCCCTGAATAGACCGGGGCTGTCGGCTCAATACAGAACGCGCGCCTTGATGGTGCCGGTAATCGCCTTGAGCTGCTCCAGCGCCTTGTCCACATCAGGCGTTTCTACGTCAATAACCACATAGCCGTTTTGCGGATCGGTCTGCAGGTACTGGCCAACAATGTTCACACCATCTTGCTGGAACACCTGGTTGATGGCCGTAAGCACGCCGGGACGGTTCTCGTGAATATGCAGGAAACGACGGGCGCTCTTGTTTTCCGGCAGCGATACTTCCGGGAAGTTCACTGCAGACAGCGTAGAGCCGTTGTCGGAGTATTTGACCAGCTTGCTGGCCACTTCGATACCGATGTTCTCCTGGGCTTCGGATGTAGAACCACCGATATGCGGCGTCAGGATCACGTTATCGAACTTGCGCAATGGTGAAACAAACTCTTCATTGTTTGATTTTGGCTCTGATGGGAAAACGTCAATGGCCGCGCCGGCCAGGCGTTTTTCTTCCAGCGCCAGCGCCAGCGCCTCGATATCAACCACCGTACCGCGCGATGCGTTGATAAGATGCGCGCCTACCTTCATTTGCGCAATGCGTTCGGCGCTCATCAGATTCTTGGTGCTGTCATTTTCAGGGACGTGCAACGAAACCACATCTGCAATATTCAGCAGATCTGTAAGCGAACTGACGGCACGGGCATTGCCCAGCGGCAGTTTGCTTTCGATGTCATAGAAATAAATTTCCATGCCCAGTGCTTCGGCCAGAACCGACAGCTGCGTACCAATGTGACCGTAGCCGATAATCCCCAGCTTCTTGCCACGCACTTCATGGCTGCCTGCCGCCGATTTGACCCATTCACCGCGGTGCACTTCAGCATTGGCGGCCGGCACGCGGCGCATCAGCAAAATAAGCTCGGCCAGAACCAGTTCTGCGACAGAACGCGTATTGGAAAACGGTGCGTTAAATACCGGAATACCCAGTTTTTTAGCCGCCTGCAAATCTACCTGGTTGGTGCCGATACAGAAACAGCCGACGCCGACCAGTTTTCTGGCCGACTGCAGTACGTCCGCGGTCAGCTGCGTGCGCGAGCGGATCCCTAGGAAATGCGCATCGGCAACGGCTTGCTTGAGCTGATCGCCTTCCAATGCTTTCTTGTGATAATCAATATTGCTGTAGCCCGATGCATGCAGCACATCCAGCGCATTCTGATGAACGCCTTCGAGCAATACAATTTTGATTTTGTTCTTATCAAGGGACACTTTTTCCATGGGTTTCTTCGCTTAGACAGTTGGGTGTGGGGGAGATTTATTGTATCGAAATGTGCTGGTGGCGTCTTGCAAAGCCACCGAACAGTTCAAATGTACTGCTTGCTTACTTAAACAAAGGTTAAATTTTTCATATCGTCATGAACTGGCCGCATGAAAAAAGCGCCTTGCGTGACAGCAGCAAGGCGCTTCGGGGTCCCGGCCGCAGCCGGGAAGACAACAAGATGACCTGTCCGCTTATTCGGCAGCAGGCGGCTCTTCGTCGGTATTGCCACCCAGCGGTGCAAACACATTGTCCAGCGTGACCGGTGCAGACTCCTCGAAAGGATTCTCCTGGGCACGCACGGCAGCGCGCTCTGCACGTTCGCTTTCCTCTTTGGCCTTGCGAGCCTGATGGAAGGACATACCGGTGCCGGCCGGAATCAGACGACCCACGATCACGTTCTCTTTCAGACCACGCAACTCATCACGTTTACCCATGATAGCCGCTTCGGTCAGCACCCTGGTGGTTTCCTGGAAGGAAGCCGCAGAGATGAACGAATCGGTGGACAACGATGCCTTGGTAATACCCAACAGGATGTTCTCGTAGGTGGCCGGAATCTTGCTCTCGGCAACCACGCGATCATTTTCATTGAGCAATTCGGCACGCTCAACCTGTTCACCCGTGATGAACGAGGTATCGCCCGCATCCACGATGTTCACACGACGCAGCATCTGACGCACGATCACTTCAATGTGCTTGTCATTGATCTTCACGCCCTGCAGACGGTACACGTCCTGAACTTCGTTAACGATGTAGATCGCCAGCTTCTCAATGCCCTGCAGACGCAGAATATCATGAGGGTCGGCCGGGCCGTCCACAATCATCTCACCCTGGTTGACCACCTGACCGTCGTGCACCAGCACCTGTTTCTCTTTCGGAATCAGGAACTCATGTACCGTGCCATCGGTCTCGGTAATGACCAGACGCTGTTTACCCTTGGTATCCTTACCAAACGACACCGTACCCGTGACGTCTGCCAGCATACCGGCGTCTTTCGGCGAACGGGCTTCGAACAGCTCGGCCACGCGAGGCAGACCCCCGGTAATATCGCGGGTTTTCTGTGATTCTTGTGGAATACGAGCCAGAATTTCACCGATACTGACCTGTTGTCCGTCACGCACGGTAATCAGCGCGCCAACCGGGAATGAAATATTCACGGAGTGATCGGTACCGGCAATCTTCACTTCTTCACCCGCCTCGTTGACCAGCTTGATCTGAGGACGCATCAGCGTTTTACCGCTGCGCGATTTCGGTGTAATGACCACCAGCGTGGACAGACCGGTCACATCATCCACCTGTCTGGCAACGGTCTGGCCCTCTTCGATATTCTCGAAGCGAACCGCACCCGAGTATTCGGACACGATCGGACGGGTCAGCGGATCCCAGGTGGCCAGGCGTGTACCGGCTTTCACCGTATCGTTGTCACCCACCAGCACCGTGGCGCCATAAGGGATCTTGTGGCGTTCGCGTTCACGGTTGTTGTCGTCGAAAATCACGATTTCACCGGAACGGGAAATGGCCACGCGCTCGTTTTTCGCGTTGGTCACATACCGCATGGAGCCGGCAAAGCCCACCGTACCGGCAGACTTGGTTTCAACCGAAGACGCCATGGCCGCACGCGAGGCCGCACCACCAATGTGGAACGTACGCATGGTCAGCTGAGTACCCGGTTCACCAATGGACTGAGCCGCAATCACGCCGACGGCTTCACCGGTATTGACCATATTGCCGCGACCCAGGTCACGACCATAGCAATGTGCGCAAAGCCCGTGACGGGTTTCGCAGGTCAGCGGTGTGCGGATCTTGACTTCATCCACGCCAATGCGGTCAATCAGCTCTACTGCATCTTCATCCAGCAGGGTGCCGGCAGCAATCGCCGTTTCCTGTGTGTCAGGATTAACGATATCGGCTGCCGCCACACGACCCAGAATACGATCATGCAATGGTTCGATAACCTCACCGCCTTCAACCAGGGCTTTCATCAAATAGCCGTTGGTGGTGCCGCAATCGGTTTCAGTGATCACCAGATCCTGGGTCACGTCTACCAGACGACGGGTCAGGTAACCGGAGTTCGCCGTTTTCAGCGCGGTATCGGCCAGACCTTTACGGGCGCCGTGCGTTGAAATGAAGTACTGCAGTACGTTCAGGCCTTCACGGAAGTTGGCGGTAATCGGCGTTTCGATGATCGAGCCATCAGGCTTGGCCATCAGACCACGCATACCGGCCAGCTGACGAATCTGTGCTGCCGAACCACGGGCGCCGGAGTCGGCCATCATGTAAATGGAGTTGAACGATTCCTGACGGGCATTTTCGCCCAGACGGGTCACAACCGGCTCTGTCGCCAGTTGCTCCATCATGGCCTTGCCCACTTTATCACCGGCCTTGCCCCAGATATCGACCACGTTGTTATACCGTTCCTGCGAGGTCACCAGACCTGACGAATACTGCTTGTCGATCTCTTTGACTTCATTGCTGGCCTGCGTCAGAATTTCTTCCTTCACAGTCGGAATAACCATGTCGCCCATGGCAATTGAAATACCACCACGAGTGGCAAGGCGGAAACCGGACTGCATCAGCTTGTCAGCAAAAATCACGGTATCGCGCAAACCACAACGGCGGAACGACTGGTTGATCAGGCGTGAAATTTCTTTTTTCTTCAGGGCACGGTTCAGCACGCTGAACGGCAGCCCGTTAGGCAGAATTTCCGACAGGATCGCACGGCCGACAGTCGTTTCAAAGCGGCGCAGCACAGGCTGCCATTCGCCCTGGTCGTCTTTCACATATTCGTTCAGACGCACAGTCACGCGTGACTGCAGCTCAACTTCACGGTTGTCATAGGCACGAATCAGCTCTGCCAGGTCGGCAAAGAACAGACCTTCGCCCTTGCCATTGATACGCTCACGGGTCGCGTAGTACAGACCCAGCACGATATCCTGGGAAGGCACAATGGAAGGCTCGCCACTGGCAGGAAACAGGATGTTGTTGGAGGCCAGCATCAGCGTGCGGGCTTCCAGCTGTGCTTCGAGCGACAGGGGCACGTGAACAGCCATCTGGTCACCGTCAAAGTCGGCGTTAAAGGCCGCACACACCAATGGGTGCAGCTGAATTGCCTTGCCTTCGATCAGGACCGGTTCGAAAGCCTGAATACCCAGACGGTGCAACGTAGGCGCACGGTTGAGCATCACAGGGTGTTCGCGAATGACTTCTTCCAGGATATCCCAGACCACAGGCTCGTGAGCCTCAACCAGTTTTTTCGCAGCCTTGATCGTGGTCGCCAGCCCCATGATCTCAAGGCGATTGAAAATAAACGGCTTGAACAGCTCCAGCGCCATCAGCTTGGGCAGACCGCATTGATGCAGCTTGAGCTGCGGACCTACCACGATCACGGAACGACCAGAGTAGTCCACACGTTTACCCAGCAGGTTCTGACGGAACCGACCGCTTTTACCCTTGATCATATCGGCCAGGGATTTGAGCTGGCGCTTGTTGGCGCCGGTCATGGCCTTGCCGCGACGACCGTTATCCAGCAGCGAATCAACAGACTCCTGCAGCATGCGCTTTTCATTGCGCAGAATGATGTCCGGCGCCTTCAGTTCGATCAGGCGCTTGAGCCGGTTATTACGGTTGATCACGCGACGATACAGATCATTCAGGTCAGAAGTCGCGAAGCGGCCGCCATCCAGCGGCACCAGCGGACGCAGGTCCGGCGGCAACACGGGCAGCACTTCCATGACCATCCAGTCCGGTTTGATGCCGGATTTCTGGAAGCCTTCGATCACTTTCAGACGCTTGGAGATTTTTTTGATCTTCGCATCGGAACTGGTTGCTTTCAGTTCAGCGCGCAAAGACTCTGCCTCGCGATCGATATCGATCGTGCGCAGCAGCTCGCGCACGGCTTCGGCACCCATCAGGGCCGTGAAGTCGTCGCCGTACTCTTCGGTCTTGGCCAGGAAATCGTCGTCGGACATGATCTGACCGCGCTTGAGCGGCGTCATGCCTGGCTCGATCACGCACCATGCTTCAAAGTACAGCACGCGTTCGATATCGCGCAGGGTCATGTCCAGCACCATACCCAGGCGGGACGGCAGGCTTTTCAGGAACCAGATATGCGCAACCGGGCTGGCCAGTTCAATGTGACCCATGCGCTCACGACGCACTTTGGTCACCGTCACTTCAACGCCGCATTTTTCGCAGATCACGCCACGATGTTTCAGGCGCTTGTATTTACCGCAAAGACATTCGTAATCCTTGATCGGGCCAAAGATCTTGGCGCAGAACAAACCATCACGTTCCGGCTTGAATGTCCGATAGTTGATGGTTTCTGGCTTTTTGACTTCGCCATAGGACCATGAACGGATTTTTTCAGGAGAGGCAATCCCGATCTTGATGGCATCGAATTGCTCATCCTGGGAAATCTGTTTGAATAAACCTAATAATCCCTTCATTCTTTACGCTCCAAATCCATGTCCAGTGACAGAGAACGGATCTCTTTCACCAGCACGTTGAACGACTCAGGCATACCTGCGTCGATGACGTGATCGCCTTTAACAATGTTCTCATACACTTTGGTACGTCCGGCAATGTCATCCGATTTAACGGTCAGCATTTCCTGCAGCGTATACGAAGCACCATAGGCTTCAAGTGCCCACACCTCCATCTCACCGAAGCGCTGGCCACCAAACTGGGCTTTACCGCCCAATGGCTGCTGCGTCACGAGAGAATACGGACCAGTAGAACGGGCATGCATCTTATCGTCAACCAGGTGATGCAGTTTCAGATAGTGCATATAGCCGATCGTGACCGGACGCTCGAAACGCTCGCCCGTACGACCATCGAACAGGTAAGCCTGGGTGCGAGAGTCGGTCAGTTGCAGACGTTCTTTCACATCATCAGGATAGGCCAGCTCCAGCATACTGGTAATTTCTTCCTCGGTGGCGCCATCAAAGACCGGCGTCGCCAGCGGCACGCCGTTTTTCAGATTGCGCGCCATTTCGATGATCTGATCATCGTCCAGGGAGTCAATCTGTGCTTTGGCGCCGGTGGTGTTGTACACCTTGTTCAGGTATTCGCGGATCTGTCCAACCTGGACCGCACGCTCATCTTTCATGAGATCGGCAATCCGGTGGCCCACACCCTTGGCAGCCCAGCCCAGATGCACTTCAAGCACCTGACCCACGTTCATCCGCGACGGCACACCCAGCGGGTTCAGCACGATGTCGGCAGGCGTGCCATCAGCCATGTGAGGCATATCTTCCACAGGTGTAATACGTGATACCACACCCTTGTTACCGTGACGGCCGGCCATTTTGTCACCTGGCTGCAGACGACGTTTCACGGCCAGATAGACCTTGATCATCTTCAGCACGCCCGGTGGCAGCTCATCGCCCTGGGTCAGTTTCTTGCGCTTCTCTTCGAAGGCCAGATCAAACTCATGGCGCTTCTGCTCGACCGATTCCTTGGTCTGCTCCAGGGCCACTGCGGCGCCTTCATCAGACAGACGAATGTCGAACCAGTGCCAGCGTTCTACGCCATCCAGGTATTCCTCGGTAATAACCGATCCTTTCGGCAGGCGGTTCGGGCCGCCGTTAACGGTTTTACCGATCAGCAGCTTGCGGATACGATCAAAGGTGTCGTTTTCCACAATACGCAGCTGATCGTTCAGGTCCTGGCGATAACGGCTCAGTTCATCATTGATGATAGACTCGGCGCGTTTGTCACGCTGCACACCTTCACGGGTGAAGACCTGCACATCAATCACCGTACCGACCATGCCAGAAGGCACGCGCAGCGAGGTGTCTTTCACGTCAGAGGCTTTTTCACCGAAAATCGCACGCAGCAGTTTTTCTTCCGGTGTCAGCTGGGTCTCGCCCTTGGGCGTGACTTTACCGACCAGTACGTCGTCGGCGCGCACTTCCGCACCAATATGCACAATACCAGACTCGTCAAGACGGTTCAGCTGGGTTTCCGCCAGGTTGCTGATGTCGCGTGTGATTTCCTCGTTACCGAGCTTGGTATCACGGGCAACAACGGTCAGCTCTTCGATATGGATAGACGTATAACGGTCGTCGGCCACGACTTTTTCGGAGATCAGGATCGAATCCTCGAAGTTGTAGCCGTTCCATGGCATGAACGCGATCAGCATGTTCTGACCCAGGGCCAGTTCGCCCAGGTCGGTTGACGCGCCATCGGCCAGCACATCGCCACGCGCAACGTGGTCACCACGTTTAACGATAGGACGCTGGTTGATGTTGGTGTTCTGGTTGGAACGCGTGTACTTGATCAGGTTGTAGATATCCACACCCACTTCACCGGCCTGGTTCTCGTCGTCGTTGACGCGAATCACCACACGGTCGGCGTCGACATGGTCAACGATACCGCCGCGCTTGGCCTGTACTGTCGTGCCCGAGTCAACCGCCACAGTACGTTCAATACCCGTACCCACCAGTGGTTTTTCGGGACGCAGGCAAGGAACAGCCTGACGTTGCATGTTGGCGCCCATCAGCGCCCGGTTCGCATCATCATGCTCCAGGAACGGGATCAGCGATGCCGCCACGGACACGATCTGCGATGGCGCCACGTCCATGTAGTGCACATTTTCAGGCGCAGTCAGCATGGTTTCACCGGCTTCACGGCAGGCGATCAGATCATCCTGGAAGCGACCTTCTTCATCCAGCACCGCGTTGGCCTGGGCGATCACATAGTTGCTTTCCTCAATGGCCGACAGATATTCGATCTGGTCACTGACCTTGCCGTCAATAATCTTGCGGTATGGTGTTTCCAGGAAGCCGTAGTCATTCAGACGGGCATACAACGCCATGGAGTTGATCAGACCAATGTTCGGACCTTCAGGCGTTTCGATCGGGCATACGCGACCATAGTGCGTCGGGTGCACGTCCCGAACCTCAAAGCCGGCGCGTTCACGCGTCAGACCACCCGGGCCCAATGCAGAAACCCGACGCTTGTGGGTAATTTCGGACAGCGGGTTGGTCTGGTCCATGAACTGCGACAGCTGGCTTGAACCGAAAAACTCCTTGATTGCAGCCGAAATAGGCTTGGAGTTGATCAGATCGTGCGGCATCAGGTTATCGGCTTCAGCCTGGCCCAGACGTTCCTTGACAGCGCGCTCAACCCGCACCAGACCGGCGCGGAACTGATTCTCTGCCAGTTCGCCTACACAACGCACACGACGGTTACCCAGGTGATCGATATCGTCGATTACGCCCTGGCCGTTACGCAACGCAACCAGCACCTTGATGGTTTCCAGAATGTCTTCGTCGGTCAGGGTCATCGGGCCGGTGATATCGTCACCACGGCCCAGACGGCTGTTGACCTTCATCCGGCCCACACGGGACAGATCGTAAGACTCTTCGCTGTAAAACAGGCGCTGGAACAGTGCTTCGACCGCTTCTTCGGTCGGCGGTTCGCCAGGACGCATCATGCGGTAGATCGCTACGCGGGCAGCCATCTGGTCTGCCGTTTCGTCGGTGCGCAGGGTCAGTGAAATAAACGCGCCACGATCCAGTTCATTGGTGAAAATGGTCTGGATTTCACGCACGTTCGCATCACGAATCTTGGTCAGCAGGGACTCGGTGATTTCGTCATTGGCATTGGCAATCACTTCACCGGTGTCTGCACTGATCACATTCTTGGCCAGCACACGGCCAACCAGATAGTCTTCAGGCACGGAAATGCGTTCGATCTTGGCGTTGGCCAGTTCGCGCAGGTGCTTGCTGTTGATACGCTTGTCTTTTTCGACAAGCACAGTACCGTTCTTGTCGGTAATGTCGAAACGAGCTACTTCGCCCTTCCAGCGCTCGGGCACCATCTGCATCAGTGCGCCTTCGGATTTGATATCGAAATGATCAAATTCGTAGAAATGCGCCAGAATGGTTTCCGGTGTCAGGCCAATCGCCTTGAGCAGGATCGTGACGGGCATCTTGCGGCGACGGTCGATACGGAAGAACAGCACGTCCTTCGGATCGAATTCAAAGTCAAGCCACGAGCCACGATAAGGGATAACGCGGGCAGAAAACAACAGTTTGCCCGAGCTGTGCGTTTTACCACGATCGTGTTCAAAGAACACGCCGGGAGAACGATGCAGTTGTGATACGATTACACGCTCAGTACCGTTGATCACGAAAGAACCGGTGTCGGTCATCAGGGGAATTTCACCCATGTAGACTTCCTGTTCCTTGATTTCTTTCACGGTCGGTTTGCTGACTTCGCGGTCCATCAGAACCAGTTTGACTTTGGCGCGCAGCGGTGAGGCAAAGGTCAGTCCACGCAACTGACACTCTTTGACATCAAACACCGGCTCGCCCAGCATATAGCTGTCGAACTCCAGCCTCGCCATGCCGTTGTGGCTGACGATAGGGAAAATGGATTTAAACGCCGCCTGCAGACCTTCGTCTTTGCGCTGATTTGATAAAACCGACTGTTGCAGAAAAGTACGGTAGGAATGTAATTGTGTAGCTAACAGATAAGGTACGTCCTGGACATCTTCGCGCTTTGCGAAGCTTTTACGGATACGCTTTCGTTCTGTGTACGAGTAAGGCATGAGCACTCCGACTCGAGAGGGTTGTAAGAATTATGGGTGGGTCCATAATCCATGGGGTTTTACGACTCCACGAAAAACGCCTTCTTTCAATTTATTCTGCCGCTAAGACAGTGAAAAGGTCGTCTTTCCTAGAAACGCAAAAACCCGGAGGTGGCTAAAGCCACTCCGGGTATCATCGTCAGATGATTACTTGAGTTCAGCTTTAGCGCCGGCTTCTTCAAGTTTTTTCTTCGCTTCTTCAGCTTCAGCTTTGGAAACGCCTTCTTTGATTGGCTTCGGTGCACCGTCAACCAGATCTTTCGCTTCTTTCAGACCCAGGCCTGTCAGTTCGCGAACAGCCTTAATGACGTTCACTTTTTGTGAGCCTGTTTCAGCCAGAACGACTGTGAACTCTGTTTGTTCAGCGGCAGCAGCAGCTTCGCCACCGGCTGCAGGAGCAGCAACAGCAACAGCGGCAGCAGCAGCTGACACACCGAATTTTTCTTCCATTTCTTTGATCAGCTCAGACAGTTCCAGCACAGTCATGCCGGCGATAGCGTCGAGGATTTCTGCTTTGTTTAAAGCCATTTTAGAACTCCGAATAAATTTAAATAATTGCCAGGGTTTTGTATCGCTTAGTCTTTAAGAAAGAACCAACAGGCGCCTTAAGCGGCTTCCTTCTGATCGCGCACGGCAGCAAGGCCACGAACGAATTTGGTTGGAACTTCATTAAGCGTACGCACAAATTGTGTAACAGGTGCCTGCATGGTACCCAACAGTTTGGACAACAGCTCTTCGCGAGAAGGCATGGTGGCCAGGGCTTTAACGCCGTTGGAGTCAAGGAGGCTGCCTGGAAGGGCGCCACCTTTGAGTACGATCTTGTCATTCGTTTTGGCGAATGTAGACAGTACTTTTGATGCAGAAACAGGATCTTCACTGATTGCATAGATCAATGGACCAGTCAGTTGATCGGACAGGCCTTCGAAAGGCGTGCCATTGATCGCGCGACGGGCCAGCGTGTTCTTCAGAACACGCAGATAAACACCTGATTCACGTGCAGATTTGCGCAATACGGTGACAGAAGCAACGTCAATACCACGGTACTCAGCAACAATAATGGATTGTGCATTCGCTACCTGAGCGGATACTTCCTCGATTACTGCCGCTTTCTCATTACGATTGAGACTCACGGTTTGAACACTCCATCTAAAGACGCGGCTGGGAACAGTTCCCAATTGCGTCAACCATATGCGGCGTACCTCTGGTCGAGCTCTGCTAAGAATTCTTCCATGGGACGCCGTCTACGCAGGATCCGGAAAAACATCTCCGGTTTTAAGCAGCCCGGGACATCACAGAGTGATGCTCAGGCCGCTCCAGCGGTCTTTGACAGCAATGCCTGATGCGCGATCAGGCACAGCCCAAAGTTCTGTTATCAGGCTGCCAGAGAGGCAACCTCGATTTTCGCTCCGCCACCCATTGTGGATGAAACGGCCAGCTTGCGCAGGTAAACGCCTTTTGACGAAGCCGGACGGGCTTTGTTCAGGGCGTCAACCAGTGCAGCCAGGTTTGACTGAAGCTTGTCGATGTCGAAAGATGCACGACCGATCGTGGCGTGAATAATACCTGCCTTGTCGGTACGGTATTGAACCTGACCGGCCTTGGCGTTTTTCACTGCAGTTGCGACGTCTGGCGTCACGGTGCCCACTTTAGGGTTAGGCATCAGGCCGCGCGGGCCCAGGATCTGACCCAGGGTACCGACGATACGCATTGTGTCGGGGGACGCAATGACGATATCAAAGTTGAACTGGCCAGCCTTGATCTGGTCTGCCAGGTCTTCCATGCCAACGATATCAGCGCCTGCAGCCTTGGCGGCTTCGGCTTTCTCGCCCTGGGCAAAGACTGCCACGCGAACGGATTTACCGGTACCTGCAGGCAGCACAACAGAGCCGCGAACCAGTTGGTCGGATTTCTTGGGGTCGATACCCAGCTGAACAGCCACGTCGATCGATTCGTCGAACTTGGCTGTCGCTGTTTCCTTGACCAGGGTCAGGGCCTCAGCAACCGGATACAGTTTGTTACGATCGATTTTGGAAGCAATAGCTGCCGTGCGTTTGGATACTTTAGCCATTAGTTCACTCCTTCAACCGTGATACCCATGCTGCGGGCACTGCCGGCAATCGTACGTACTGCTGCGTCAAGATCGGCAGCGGTCAGGTCAGGTTCTTTTGTTTTTGCGATTTCTTCAGCCTGGGCACGTGTCAGTGTGCCAACTTTGTCGGCGTGCGGACGTGGAGAACCCTTCTGAATACCAGCCGCTTTCTTGATCAGAATCGTGGCCGGTGGCGTTTTCATGATAAATGTGAAAGATTTATCAGCAAACGCGGTAATCACAACAGGAATGGGCAGACCAGGTTCCATGCCTTGCGTCTTGGCATTGAAGGCCTTGCAGAATTCCATGATGTTCAGGCCACGCTGACCCAGCGCCGGACCGATTGGGGGTGACGGATTGGCTTTTCCTGCAGGTACCTGCAGTTTGATAAAGCCGACGATTTTCTTCGCCATGCTATGCTCCTTACGGGTTCGATCGCGGCATCATGCCGCTCCCCGGGGTTAATGAAATCGAAATGCTTGGATCCTGATCAGGTTTTTTCGACCTGACTGAAATCCAGCTCAACAGGGGTGGCGCGACCGAAAATGGTCACATTGACGCGCACCTTGCTTTTCTCGTAGTTAACTTCTTCCACGTTGCCGTTAAAATCGGCAAACGGACCTTCTTTGACGCGCAGCATTTCGCCCACTTCAAAAAGGATTTTCGGACGGGGTTTCTCAACGCCTTCTTCAATCTGCGAAAGAATTTTTTCCACTTCTTTCTCAGAGATAGGCGCCGGACGATTGCCCGATCCACCCAGAAATCCGGTCACACGATTGGTGTTTTTGACCAGATGCCAGGTTTCGTCCGTCAGATCCATTTCAACCAGCACATAACCAGGAAAGATCCGACGTTCGGTAATGGCTTTTTGCCCGCCACGCATTTCGATCACTTCCTCGGAAGGAACCAGAATACGGCCGAATGACGTCTGCAGGCCAGCCCGCTCGATACGCTCGAGCAGCGCTTTATGAACACTTTTTTCCATGCCAGAAAAGACATGCACAACGTACCAACGTTTACTCATCGCCTGTCCTTTAATTCCAGCCTAAAAACACGCCGTAGATGATCCACTCAATCAATTTGTCCACCAGCCATAGAAAAATAGCCATGACAATGACAAAAGCAAATACGATTCCGGTCATCTGGATGGTTTCTGCACGCGTCGGCCAGACCACCCGTTTGAGTTCCGAATAGGCGCCGGTCGCAAAATCCACTGAGCGACGGCCTGACTCGCTGAACCAGAAAATCAAAGCAGCAACAACCAGACTACCGACAAACATGCCGACACGGGCATAGATATTCATATCGGAAAAATATGAATACGCAAAAATGCCGACGGCAATAATGACCACCGCCAGTACGATCTTATACTTGTCTGACGGTGTTGTTACGGTTTCTACACTGCTATTTGACATGTTAAATTGAGCTGTTTACAGCCCCACAAATGGGTGGCAGGGGCAGTAGGAATCGAACCTACAACCTTCGGTTTTGGAGACCGACGCTCTGCCAATTGAGCTATACCCCTGTAAACCTGTCTTCTGCGCGGTTCAGAAGCGGAGGGTAGTGCATCTATAACTATACACTACCCAGGCACCGCGTTGTACTGCAATGGCGATTACTGCAATTACTTCGTGATTTTAGCAACCACGCCGGCGCCGACGGTACGGCCACCTTCGCGAATCGCGAAGCGCAGACCTTCTTCCATGGCGATCGGAGCAATCAGCTCTACGTCCATTGATACGTTATCGCCTGGCAGAACCATCT
>DATGQC010000268.1:0-10405 GCA_035304425.1 Advenella sp. | reverse complement strand
TGATGAAATCGCTGTTGAAGAAGCAACACGGCTCAAGGAAGCAGGTACGGCCACAGAAGTCATTGCGGTCTCTTGCGGTGTGGCGCAGTGTCAGGAAACCCTGCGCACGGCTATGGCCATTGGTGCTGACCGCGCTGCGCTGGTTCAGACCGATGTGGAATTACAGCCCCTGGCGGTGGCCAAGCTGCTCAAGGCGGTTGCCGAGAAAGAGCAGGTCAATCTGGTGATTCTGGGCAAGCAAGCCATTGATGACGATGCCAACCAGACCGGCCAGATGCTGGCTGCACTGCTGGGTTGGCCGCAAGCCACGTTCGCCAGCAAAGTCGTGATCGAAGGCGAGAACGCCAAAGTGACGCGTGAAGTAGATGGCGGCCTTGAAACTATCTCGGTGAAACTGCCTGCCATTATCACAACCGATCTTCGTCTGAATGAACCGCGCTACGTTACGCTGCCAAACATCATGAAAGCGAAGAAAAAGCAGCTGGATACGCTGACACCGGAAGAGCTGGGGGTCGATGTGACGCCACGGATCAAAACACTGAAAGTGAGCGAACCACCTTCACGCAAGGCGGGTATCAAAGTAGCCGACGTGGCAGCGCTGGTAGACAAACTCAAGAATGAAGCGAAGGTGATTTAATATGACAACTCTAGTTATTGCAGAACATGATAACAAGCAGTTAAAAGCAGCGACGTTGAATGCGGTTGCAGCTGCGCAGAAAATCGGTGGCGATATTCATATTCTGGTTGCCGGCAGCGGCGCGCAGGATGTCGCGGCCCAGGCGGCCAAGGTTGCCGGTGTTGCCAGCGTGCTGCTGGCCGATGCCGACCATCTGAAGGATGCCCTGGCCGAGAACGTCGCCGAGCAGGTCCTGGCGGTTGCTGGTGAGTACAGCCATATTGTTTTTCCTGCAACGGCATCTGGTAAAAATGTGGCGCCGCGCGTAGCCGCGAAGCTGGATGTAGCGCAGATTTCGGATATTACTGCGGTCGATTCGGCAGATACATTCGAGCGTCCCATTTACGCAGGTAATGCTGTTGCCATCGTTCAGTCTTCCGACGAGAAAAAAGTGATTACCGTGCGCGTCACTTCTTTTGACGCTGTCGCAGCCGAAGGCGGCAGTGCCGAAGTCAAAACCCTGCAGGCGGTTGCCGATTCCGGACTGTCTTCATTCGTAGGCCGTGAAGTGGCCAAGAACGATCGTCCCGAGCTGACGGCTGCAACGGTTGTTGTATCTGGCGGCCGCGGTATGGGCAGTGCAGAAAACTTCAAGCTGCTCGAGCCTCTGGCCGACAAGCTTGGCGCCGCATTAGGCGCTTCGCGTGCAGCGGTCGATGCCGGCTTCGCGCCGAACGACTGGCAGGTCGGTCAAACCGGTAAAATCGTCGCGCCGCAATTGTACGTGGCCATTGGAATTTCCGGCGCCATCCAACATCTGGCTGGCATGAAAGACTCCAAAGTCATCGTCGCCGTCAATAAAGATCCGGAAGCGCCGATTTTTGGTGTCGCCGACTACGGACTGGTTGCCGACCTGTTTACGGCGGTACCCGAACTGGAAAAAGCAATCTAATCCGGTCTGGTTGCCATCCATGCGGGCAGATGCGCATTATTGGCCTGCCTGCGGGGCGCAACCGGAAAAATGTTTGGCACTCCTTGACCCGTGATTTCGGCCTATATCAGGCACGTATCATGGGTCAATTGCATCCCGGGTTAAGAAAAATCCTGCAATTTGCAGCTCGCAAGCGGGCGAAACGCGGTATGAAAATTAGCCGCGAGAAGTGGCCCGTTGTACAGGGCTTGAGCCCATGTCGCTCACGCTCATATCAAACCGTGGTTCACAATAAACCGGTGCCTGCCTCAGGTCGATGCCCACAACATCGCGACGCTCATGCATAGCAATAAGCGGCAATAGCCCGTGCCGACAATATGGGTAGTCTACTCTACCTTGATATTGGCTTTATTGATGGTATCGCGGATGCGGCTGCCATATTTTGCCATCCATTGCTGTGCTTCCTGTATTGATCCAGTCACCCTGTGCACATTCAAGTTGTCGAATTGGGTTTTGACTTGTGTCGATTGCATTGCCTGCGCGATTGCTGCGTTCCACTTTTCGGTCATTGCCTTGTCCAGTCCTTTGGGCGCCATCAGCAGGAAGGCGAACTGCATGTCGAAATTTTTCAGGGCTTCTATACCGCTTTCAGATAGCGTCGGTGTGTCCGGCAATGCGGGTTCCCGTGATTTCCCTGCTACCGCAAGCGGAACCAATTTTCCCGCCTTGATATGTTGCAAGGTAGAGCCGCCAAGGGCCAGAAAACCCGCATCCACCTGTTTGCCAAGCAGGGCGTTCAATGCCGGCGCATTACCTTTGAACGGAATATTCATCATGTCAACGCCCAGAGCCAATCGCAGGCTTTCCATGGCCAAGTGCCCCGGTGTACCGGCGCCTGCCGATGAGTAATTCAACGCTTTGGCTTTGGACGCTGCAATCAAGGACGGGAGATCTTTGATCGGCGATGACTTTGGAACGAGCAGAACCTGTTCGAACGTTCCCAGCAAACTGATCAAATCCAGCGCAGTTTCCGGGTTGAAGCGCTCCTGCCCAAATATAAGCGGATTGACTGTGACCAGTGAGTCGATGGTTGCAAGAAATGTATAACCATCCGGCTTCTGACGGGCCGCATTTTCTGCGCCGATCAGTCCGGATGCACCGGGCTTGTTTTCAATCACTATCGGCTGACCGAATTGGGCTGACAGGTTGGCGCTCACGGCACGGGTAGCCAGATCAAGCGCACCACCGGGAGGATAGTTCACGATGATGGTGATTGGTTTGTCAGGATAAGCTGCGTAAGCTGCGCCGGCAAAGGCAAGCGACAGGCCGGCAGCCAGCGCGCGTTTGGTAAGGCAAAGTACAATTGACATGATCGTCTCCTGTTCCGGGTATGACAGCATCGTCCTTGGCTGTTACGCATGCCATCCCGAAATCGATTTGTTGTCGGTACAACCACATGGTCATACCGCGAGGGTGGACCGACACCGCCGCGTCGGCATGGTTGGCCAGCGATCTGAATCAGGCCAATGCGCTTGGATATGGGCTTGTTTCAACCAGTTCCAGATTGGTATAGGCCAGTTTTTCCATCATCATGGCCCGAATGTTCGATGCAGCGGGCGCATCCCAAAGGTTAATCATCTCGTCGGGGTCATTCTGCAAATCATAAAGCTCACCCCAGGCGGCCGCATCGTAAATCGTCATGCGATAGCGTTGCGTCAAGAGTGTTCGGCATCGCACGCGTGTGTCAATGCTCAGAATGACTCGCTGGCCTTCTTCCTCGATCAGGAGCGAGTCGCGCAGATCTTTGTTGCTTTTGTCAATCAACGGCTGCATGTCTTTGCCTTGAATGCCGTTGAATGCGGGCACGCCCGCCCGCTTCAGGATCGTCGGTGCAATGTCGATGGTGCTGGTAAGTGCGCCGGAGGTCTGGCCGGCAGTGGCGGGCATGTGTGGGTCAGACCAGATGAAGGGTACGCGGGTCAGGCCACGATAATGAATCGGGCCCTTTAGCATAAGCTGGTGGTCACCCAGGAAGTCTCCATGGTCGCTGGTGAAAATGACAATCGTATTATCTTGCAGTCCGAGCCGTTCCAGTTCGGCCATCACGCGGCCGATTTGTGCATCGATGTTGGTAATGGAACCATAGTTCAGCGCTAATGCTTCCTGTGCTTCACGTTCATCGCAGGCAAATACCGCTGTGCCTTTTTTTGTCGCCGCGCCGGAATCACGGCGTTGATAGAGCCATTTGACGTGCTGCGGCAACTCATGTTCGCTGTAGAACGAAGGGGGCAGGGCCATGTCTTCGGGCTTATACATATCCCAATATTTACCGGGTGGGGTGAACGGATGATGCGGGTCCGGAAATGACACTTGCAAGAAAAAAGGCTGGTCGCTGTTGGCGTAGTCGTTGAGCAGGTCAATGCTGCGGTCGGCGATATACGCCGAAGGATACTGCTCTTCGCTCAGCCGGGTGCGCCATGCCTGGCCAATCTGTGTCAATTTGTAGTCTGGCGCCGGTATGGCATTGTCAGGCCCGATCAGCGATTCGGCGTTGGGCACTTCGCGACGCAGCCAGTAGCGGTAGTGACCGTGCACGATGTCGGCATGATCATCCACCAGATAGACTTGTTCGAACCCATAATATGGATAGTCAAGATCGTAATCATCGCTATTGAGCCATTTGCCGCGTTTCTCCTGCTCATAGTTGCCATCATCAGCTTCAAAAGCTTCGTCGCACAACCGGTCTGCCGGATCCTGTGGCCACAGTGGCGCCAATGCAGTCATGTTCTGCAGGTGTATTTTGCCCACCTGTGCGGTGCGGTAGCCGGAAACACGCAGCGCTTCGACAAAGGTGCGCGCTTTAAGCGACAGCGGTATGCCGTTGTGACGTGCTCCGTGCACCGAGGGATAACGGCCGGTCATCATGCTCGCGCGGTTCGGCATACAGATGGGTGTGGCCACATGCATATTGTCCAGCCGGAACCCTTTTTTTGAAATGGCATCAATGTACGGCGTCCGCACCACAGGGTTGCCATAGCAGCCCAGATGGTCCGCCCGCAACTGATCTGTAATAAACATAACAAAGTTGACTGGTTTGGTCATGACTGACATTGCCTTATTGTTTGGCCGGTTTGGTGAAGGAGATGGTTTGCTGCCAGCGCTGGACGTTGGCGCTGACTTTATCGGCAAACGCCTGGCGGCTGGAAATGTTGGGAACCATTCCCAGTGGTGTGATTTCCTTGGCAAAGGCGCTGGATTTGATTACTTTTTCGAATGCCGCATGCAGGCTGTCGGCAAGTTCGGGCGCGAGGCCGGCTGGGGCAAAAAGACCAATCCATGATTGCACCGAGGCATCTTTCTGAATATCAGAGAAGTATTGCGTCTGGGCTACTTCAGATACGCCACTGAACATATCATCTCTGGGATTGGCAATGCCCAGGATTTTGATTCGTTTGTCAGCGAGAAACGGCTTGGCTGGCACGACGCCCGCCATCACAAGCGGAATATTGCCGGCGACAGTGTCAGTCATGGCAGGGCCGGCTCCTTTGTAGGCCACATGGGTGATATTGAGCCCCAGTTTTTGCGCAAATTGTTCCATCGCCAGTGCGTGCACGCTGCCGACACCGGGCGATCCGAAACTGTATTTACCTGGTGAGCGACCAATAAGATCGACGGCCTCGGCCAGCGTATTGGCCGGAAAATCTTTATTGGCAGCCAGAATGACAATGTTTTCGGCAACATCGGCGACGGCAGTAAAGTCTTTGATGGGATCATATTTCAAACCTGGTATGACAACGCTGTTGATACCATGGGTGTTGGAAGTTCCCATCAGCAACGTGCGTCCGTCTGGTTTGTTGCGCATTGCCTGTTGTGCCGCAATCGAACCACCGGCGCCGGGTTTGTTTTCGACGACAAGGTTGATTCCTTCGTCTGCGGCCAGCTGTTTGGCCAGGATCCGGGTCAGCGCATCAACAGCGCCGCCCGGCGCATAGGGAACGATAACCGTAATTTGTTGTGGTATTGCAGTGGCTGCCATGGCTGGCGGGGTGATACAGCAAGCCAGCAACGATGCTAGAACAGTTTTTAGGAAAGGACGCATGAAATTGTCTCCTGATGTGATTATGTGCTCAAGTGTTCCACAGTTGACTTAACTCTGTAAAATTCATTTATCGACTCACCGTATAACCAATTTGGCATAACCCCATGTTTCATCTGAAAAAACGTCAGGCTGATCTGCTTGTTGCATTGGCCGAAACGCAAAATTTGCACAAGGCGTCGGTGCAGTTGCATATGACCCAGCCGGCAGCGTCCAAGGTTCTGTCCCAGCTCGAGCAGGAGGTGGGCTATGCCCTGTTTGAACGAAGTGCAATGGGGACAGTGCCGACCGCCTACGGCGTTCTGATGATCGAATATGCCCGTCAGGTCCTGCACGCAACGCGGCGAATACAGGCAGAGCTCAGCCAGGTTCAGTATCAGGCTCAGCGCACGCTTGCCATCGGGGCGCTGCCGTCGGCGACATTATCGGTCGTGCCGGATTTGCTCAGCGCACTGCTTGCACAGGTGCCCGACTTGCAGGTGAACATTGAAGACGGCATTATTGAGCCCATGCTGGAAAAACTCAGCATCGGTCGTTTGGATATTGTGATCGGACGGCGAACGGAACTGATCGATCTGAGTGGTTTTGAACGGATCATTCTGGATTATGAGCCCATGGTTCTGGTTTGCGGATTGCAGCATCCCCTGGCGCAGACCGCCAGACTGGAGGCCGGGCAGCTGCACGACTGTACCTGGATATTTCCGCAAGCGGGCACCTATGCGAACGCAAAGCTGATCGAACTGTGCGACTCGTTCGGGCTGGCGAGCCCGAACATTGCCATCCGCTCCAGTACGACAATGACAAACGTAATCATGCTAGGGCGCGAAAATCTGGTGGCGGCCATGCCGCAGGGTATAGCCAGGTATTTTGAACGGCAACATATGTTACATATTCTGCCGCTGGAAAAAACGGTCAACTTTGGTGAGGTGCTGCTGTTTACCAACAAGCGGTTGGCGTATTCGCCCAATGCCGCGCTTATTGATCATGCGTGTACGCTGATGCAGCAAAAAACGGCATTCAGTCGCGTATCGCCCGCACAGCAAGAGGATACGTCACAACGGTCGGATCCGGCGCATTGAGTCGGGAGCGCAGGACCCGCAGCAGATGAGTGGAAAAGGGCGGATAGGGAAACGCTGAGCCCGCAAGCGAGTACCGGAAGGCTTGGGTCGGCCTCGCTTGCCGGCGCAGATTACATGGATTCGATACGATCGGCGCGGCTGCCCGAGTCGGGGTGGCTGGAAAATACGCTGGCGCTGCCCTGAGACAGGGATTCGAGCTTGCGCAGGGCGGAAACGGCAGCAGATTTGTCATGACCCTGTTCCCGGAGCACTTTCAGGCCGAATGCATCGGCCGCGTACTCATGCGACTGGGAGTATTGTGCGTTGACCAGGCCGTTGGCAAGTGCACCCAGCTGGCTGCCCGAAAGCGTGGACAGGATGGGTACGCCACTGGCCGCACCCGCCTGCTGTGCAGCCAGGGTAAGCATGCTCGACCGCGCCTGGGCCTTCGAGTGACCTTCGATGACGTGCCCGACTTCGTGGCCCAGCACAAAGAGCAATTCGTTGTCGGTCATTTTGTCCATCAGGCCGGAGTAGACGCGGATACTGCCGTTTGGCAACGCAAAGGCATTGACTTCGGGGTTGAGATAGGCTTTGAACTGCAACGGCGTGCCCTGATAGCTGGTCAGACCGCGCGTGACTCTGGCAAGCCGAGTGGCATATTTACTGTTTGCAGAGGCAATTCTGTTTTGCGAGTCCAGTTTTTGCTGGGAGCTCACGGCCAGCGCCTGGATCTGCTCATCGGAAACCGTGGCCGCCTGAAACAGGGAAGAAGCGGCGCCGACCATGCCAGCGACATTCATATTCTGGCAGGCAGTCAGGGAACTTACGGCGAGTGCGGCAAGAGCGATGTGTCTGAACATGTATTTTCCTTTGATAAAGCCTTGCGGATAGCGTCGGCCTGCATGTCTGGCGAGCAGGCAAGGCGGCCATGCGGCACCGGACGGGCGACCGAACGATCGAAAAGTCACAGAAAGCGACATAAAATTCTTGCTGATTATATTTATTTTGTCGTCTTTTGACCATTGGGGACAGTAACCGGTCCCACCGGGCCAATCAAGGGCAGGCCTGTCGCATTGATCTGTCCGTGGATCGGCTACATTTCCGTGGGTCTGTCGGTGCCGAAAATGGCCGCATAACTGGAGTAAAACCCGCAGTAAATGGTTGCAACCATGATCATTAGCACCACTTGCATGACGAATGCAATCAGCAAGGCGGGCAAGCCCAGCAATACCAATAAGGGGATGGCGATCAATTGCAGCAAGACAAACAACAGGAACCAGCTCAGGAAATACATGAGAAAGGCCGCTTTATTGCGCCAGGACGCGATAAAGGAATAGAAAATAGCCCTGCCGATCGTCAGGCCCTCCCAACCGATTAATTGCGGCACATGCCAGAACATGAGGGTGACGACAAACAGCAAGATGGCCCAGCCTAACAGCAATACGAGCGAACTACCGTCGGGCAGCGTGTCGGCAGTGGTTTCGGCGCCTCCCTGGGTGCCATAGACGATGCTGCTGATTTGGGCGATGGTTTGCTCATCCAGTAGCGGATAAAGCAGCACTACGCTAAGCAGCAGCAGGAGGGCGGCGTAAATGAAGCCGGACATTGCCAGGCGGGAGATGACCTTGGGTTTTTGCAGGCTGGCAACCCAGCTTTTGGGATCAAGATGGTTGAATCCTGCCGGCTTGCCTTGGATGTCACGACAGGCACTGACCACAATCAGGCTGGCAATGGGCATGGTAATAATAAACAGCCCAACACCGAGTACCGGGATTTGCATCAGGATCTGGCTGATCATATTGATAACAAACAGCAGGGCGAGCAATGCAAACGGTTGCTTGCGAAAGATCTGGAAGGCATCTTTCAGCCATTGCCAGCCGGATGAGGCGGGAAGTGTTGCAGCAATCATGGTGGTTACGGTAGCGGCGGTGCCGGTTGTTGAACACGGAGCGTCAGGATACGCTCAAAGTGCGTTGGATCGTGCGGCTTAAGCGTCTGGGCAGGGCGCGGACGGAAATAATCATTCAGGCGGGATGCCCAAAACCGCAGCGCAGCGGCGCGCAGGGCAACCGGCCACAGCGCCTTTTCTGTTTCCGTAAACGGGCGTTCCTGCGCGTAGGCATCAAGCCAGGCCTGAACCAGCCAGGGTATCAGTGCGCCGGTGCTGCGCTCTATGCACCAGTCGTTTACCGCGATCGCGACGTCGAACAGCCAGGCATCGTGTCCGGCAAAATAGAAATCGATAATGCCGCCCATTCGTGGTTCATCATAGGTGCCATCGAACAATACGTTATCGCGGAACAGATCACAGTGGCAGGCGCCGGCCGGCATGCGCTTCCAGTCGTCGCCCGACTGAACCTGGCGCTGTTCGTCCAGGCACGACACAAACAGTGCGTTCTGGGATTCAGTCAGAAACGGCCGGATCGCCGGATAGGTTTCTTCCCACCAGGACAGGCCACGCAGATTGGGCTGGTACAGGGTAAAGTCCTGGGCGGCCAGATGCGCCTGAGCCTGCGTGCGGGCGGCGATTATGCAGTGCTGCACACCGGGGTCGGATTCGTACCCGCCAGGCAGGCGGTCGACAATGGCTGCCGGCTTCCCTTTCAGGGTGCCGATGCGCTTGCCATCCCGTTGTGTCTGCGGCATGGGTACCCTGACGTCTTTGCTGGCAAGCGTATGCATCAGTTCGATGTAGAAATTCAACTGCTCATGATTGAGCACCTCGAATACCGTCAGCACATATTCTCCCCGGGTCGTGTTCAGAAAGAAGTTGGTGTTTTCAATACCGGCGGTAATGCCGCGAAGGGAGACGAATTCTCCAAGCGCATAGTGGCCCAGAAATTCAGCAGCTTCCTGGTTTGTGATAGGGGTAAAAACGGCCATGAGAAAATACAATACACAGAATCATTGAATGCCGATCATTTTAGTGCAGGTTGAGCATGATAAGCGCGCCGGGCGGTCGGCGCGCAAAAGAATCACAACCGAGTTTTGCTACAATGGAGCACTTTTTGCCGTTTGCCGGGATCTATCTCGCGCGCCGCCCGTTATTTCTCCGAGATCAATAAATGGCCATGTTTTCTCCTTTCGAGGCACGCAACAAGCTGACGCAGTTTGCCTGGCTGACAAACCGTCCGGCGTTTTTTGTGTGGGCGATCGTCGTTGGTGTGGCGGCCGCAGGTATGACTATATTGTTTCACATGGCCATACATTGGGGCCAGTTGCTTACCGGATCAGCGCCCGGAGAGATCGAGACGGTGGTCAGTCGCTGGTCCGATACCGAGCGTATCCTGTTTCCTGTGGTGGGCGGATTGATCGCGGGCACCTTGCTGTGGCTGTCGTCAAAAGTACGCAAGGATATGAACGCCGACTACATGGAAGCGGTGGCCCTGTCGGATGGGCGGTTATCCCTGCGCCAGGGCGTGCTGCGGGTGCTCTCGTCACTGTCTACTGTGGTCAGTGGCGGTTCTATCGGCCGCGAAGGGGCCATGGTGCACCTGGGCGCCATGGTTGCATCGGCCATCGGCCGTTTCCTCGCCTTCAATGCCAATGACATCCGCCTGCTGGTCGCTTGCGGGGCGGCGGCCGGCGTGTCGGCTGCCTACAATGCGCCTCTTGCGGCGGCGTTGTTTGTCGCTGAAATTGTATTGGGAACGCTGTCGGTCACCACGCTGGGGCCGCTGATTATCTCGGCGGGCGTTGCC
>DATGQC010000267.1:0-10386 GCA_035304425.1 Advenella sp. | reverse complement strand
CGCCGCCGTAAGGGCGATCGTCGACCGTATGATGCACGTCTGTGGTGTAGCTCCTGGGATTCCAGGTATTGACCGACCAGATGCCCTGTCGATGCGCCCTGCCTGTGACGCCCGAGTCGCTGACTGCCGCAAACAACTCCGGGAACAAGGTGATCACATCAAACCGCATCAGTACTCCAGAGGAAAGCGGGTAACAATGCGGCGGGCCGCCACATCCACTTCCGGTACATGTTCGCTCACAAACGGCACCAGCCATTCCTGGACCCGCCCTTTGGCGTCAAGAAGCGGCGCCGGCTCCCCCTGCGCATCAGCCTGATGCCGGGCGACCCGCAGCACGCCATGCGCACCATTGTCTATTACTTCCAGGACAATTCCCGCAAGCTGGCCACCATCCTCAAGATAGACCCGGCTGCCTATCAGGTCAACCCAGTAATATTCGTCATCCGACGCCGAAGGAAACAGGCTTCGGGACGCAAAAACCGCCATGCCTTTCATGGCCTCGGCCTGATCGCGGTCGGTGATCCCTTCCAGGGACGCCACCAGATCCGCACCCTGCTCCCGCACTCGCTGCACGCGAACAGGTGTCTGCACAGACAGCAATGCGCCATTACGAGGCGATACACGCGCCAGCCACCACAAATCAATATCCAGCAGCGCGCTGCGGTCATCCGAATAGGGCTGGATCTTCACCATCCCTTTGATGCCATAGGCAGACACAATTCGGCCAAGCTCGACCAGATCCTCGGGTAGCGTGCTCATTCCAGCTCCTGGCAATGAAAATTCAAATGATGATAAAACAAAAAAGGACGCCAGGTTAGCGCCGCTTGCAGAGATCAGCCACAAACGCCACCTTCAGACGGCCTATTGACGAGCTGATGGGCACCCCATCGTCAGCCGGTCGATAGCTTATTCTGCCTTAAAGCAATTTGCCCAATAGCTACAGCGCAAACGGCAAAGCCCCGGCATGAAGCCAGGGCCAGAGCCAGTACTTTTACCCGTTTAATACAGGCGCAAGCTACGCCGACGCTTGATTCAAAAGCAAACCTTAAGCAAAATCCGCTTTTGAATAAAGCTGCTTTGAACGCTTTGAATTTAAGCGTTGGCTACTTTTGCCGAGTATTCTTTAACCAGGCGGGCAACAGCGGGAGACAGCTGAGCGCCGTTGTCAACCCAATACGTAACGCGGTCAGATGCGATGCGCAGGGCCTCTGTGCCTTCTTTAGCCACAGGATTGTAAAAGCCGACGCGCTCAATGAAACGACCGTCGCGACGGTTGCGCGAATCGGCAGCAACCAAGTTATAGAACGGGCGTTTTTTTGAGCCACCGCGGGCAAGACGAATAACCACCATAGGTAGACCTTTGTGAATGAGTTCAGGAATTCTTAAAACAGAAGATGATAGCACCAATTACCACCGCCTGCCAAGAAAATTCCACGAATTGATCTGAAAAACCGAATTAAAACAACAGACTTAGCGTCTCTGGAGGTAATGAACGGCGCCCGTCTCGGTTTCTTCCTGGGATAAAAGCGGGTTGTGCGTCTGCTTGGAAAAGGCCTGGAAATCACGAATCGCGTTACGGTCTGTCGTAATGATTTTCAACACTTCGCCGCTTTGTATGGTTGCCAGCGCCTTTTTTGCACGCAATATAGGCAGCGGGCAGGTTAATCCCGATGCATCAACCACCTGAACAAATGCAACTTCTTCCGACATAGCTATTTTCCTAACATTATCCGGACCCTGACCTGCAAGCTGCTGCAGGACACGGCCCGAGCAGGCCCTCTGCGGCCGTTTACAACCGCGACTCGACCCATTCCTGAACGCCCGCCACGGCTCCAGGCAAGGCTGCCGCATCGGTGCCGCCGCCCATGGCCATATCGGGCCGACCACCACCCTTGCCGCCGATTTGCGCAGACACATGGGATACCAGGTCGCCCGCCTTCACTTTACCCGTCAGATCCTGCGTAACACCGGCCGCTACGCTGACTTTACCTTCGCTTTCAGTTGCCAGCAGCACAATGCCGCTTTTGAGCGTATTCTTCAGATTGTCGATAAGGCCACGCAGCGATTTGGGATCGGCATTCGGGACGACCAGGGCCAATAATTGCGTTCCTTTGACCTGCACCGCCTGCGAAGATAGATCGGCGCTGGATGCTGCCGCCAGCTTGGCCTTGAGACGATCCAAATCTTTTTCCAGCGCCCGCAACTGCTCTTGCTGTAAACGGGTGCGCTCCACCAGATCGGCCGGGTTGCTTTTGAGAATGGCAGCAGCCTGCTGAACTGAGGCATTAAGGTTCTGCACCCAGCCAAAAGCATTGTGTCCGGTGATGGCTTCCACCCGCCGCACGCCCTCACCCACGCCGCTCTCGGATACGATTTTAAACAGGCCTATATCGCCGGTGCGCGCCACATGCGTGCCGCCACACAGTTCGCGCGAAAAACCGATATCCAGAACCCTTACGCTGTCGCCATATTTCTCGCCGAACAGCGCCATAGCCCCACCCGCCACTGCTTCATCAAAGGACATGACGCGCGCAGCCACTTCATTGTTGGCCAGCACCTCGTTATTGACGATCGCTTCCACTTCCCGGATCTGTGCGGCAGTAACCGGCGAGCCGTGGGAAAAATCAAAGCGGGTCTTATCCGGATCAACCAGCGACCCCCGTTGCTGCACATGTTCGCCCAGAACCTGCTTGAGCGCCTTGTGCAACAGGTGCGTGGCGGAGTGGTTACGTACGGTGGCTGCACGCCTGTCGGCATCCACCTGAGCCTGAACCTGGTCGCCAACCTTAAGGCTGCCCAGACTGACCGTACCATGATGGCCAAATACATTGGCCTGAATTTTTTGTGTATCCACGACATCAAAAGCCGAACCGAAACCGGCAAGAACGCCACTGTCGCCGACCTGCCCGCCGGATTCAGCATAAAACGGCGTAATGTCCAGCACCACAATGGCATCCTGTCCTTCCTGAACAGCATCGACCAGCGTGCCGTCCACATAGAGCGCCTGTATGGTTGCAGTGGTTTGCAAATGCTCATAGCCCTCGAAACGGGTCTGCGCGCCGTCATACTGCAGGTTCGCTGTCATTTTGAACTTGCCGCTGGCCTTGGCCTGAGCCTTTTGGCGAGCCATGGCTTCGTCGTAACCCGCCTGATCAACACCAAAACCACGCTCGCGGCAGACGTCTGCCGTCAGATCGAATGGGAAACCGAATGTATCGTACAAGCGGAAAGCAGTCTGGCCATCCAGTACGCCACCTTTGCCCAGCGCAGCCAGCTCATCGTTCAGAATGCGCATTCCGTTGACCAGGGTTTCCTGGAAGCGCACTTCCTCCTGACGGATCACAGAAGCCACGCGCTCAGCCGATTTGGCCAATTCCGGATAGGCCTCGCCCATCTGCCCGACCAGATCAGCCACCAACTGGTGGAAAAACGGTGTAGTCTTGCCCAGCTGATGGCCATGGCGCAAGGCGCGGCGAATAATACGGCGCAACACATAACCGCGGCCGACATTCCCGGGGATGACACCGTCAACGATCATAAAACTGCAGGCTCGAATATGGTCGGCAATAACCTTGAGCGAGTTGTTGGACAGGTCGCTGGTGCCGGTCTCGCGCGCTGCGGCTTTGATCAGGCTTTGGAACAGATCGATGTCGTAATTGGAATGCACGTGCTGCAATACTGCGGCAATGCGCTCCAGACCCATGCCGGTGTCGACACAGGGGCGTGGCAGCGGCGTCATGTTGCCCTGCTGGTCGCGCTCGAACTGCATGAACACCAGGTTCCACACTTCGATATAACGGTCGCCGTCTTCCTCGGGCGATCCTGGCGGGCCGCCCCAGACATCGGGTCCGTGATCATAGAAAATTTCCGAACACGGCCCGCAAGGGCCGGTATCTGCCATTTGCCAGAAATTGTCGGATGCATAGCGTGCGCCTTTGTTGTCGCCGATACGGATAATTCGCTCGGCGGGTACGCCAATTTCCTTTAGCCAGATATCGTAAGCCTCGTCGTCTTCCTGATAAACAGTGACCCACAGCTTCTCGGCTGGCAGGCCATAGACAGTGGTAAGCAGCTCCCAGCCGTAGCGGATGGCATCCTGCTTGAAATAGTCGCCAAAGCTGAAATTGCCCAGCATCTCGAAAAATGTATGATGCCTGGCGGTATAGCCGACATTCTCAAGGTCATTATGCTTGCCACCGGCGCGCAGGCAACGCTGCGAAGTTGTGGCGCGCGAATATGGCCGCGTCTCCTTGCCGGTGAATACATCCTTGAACTGCACCATACCGGAGTTGGTAAAGAGCAACGTAGGGTCGTTGCCCGGCACCAATGAAGAAGACGGCACAATGGTGTGGCCCTTCGATTCAAAAAAGTGCAGGAATTTCTGGCGGATGTCAGCGACTTTCATTGTAAGAAATGGAAGAAAAATTTGATAACCCGTTATTATAAGATGACTTTCGACAATTGCACGCAACGGCACGGCAAATGTCAAAGTAATGTGTCGCTTCCTGACCTCGGGTCGCCCGCAGCACACTGAATATGCGCCGCGCAGGCATGCTGCGCGATGCCCGGACTGCCTGTTTTTCTGGTTGCTGCGCACGCTTTGCGCTCCAGGCGCAGCAGCGACTCACCGGCTCCTGGATGCCTGATGACTGAAAAGGCAATGGCAGATCCCGGCCAAACAAATAAAAAACCGGTGCGTCGCTGTGACACACCGGCTTCGACTCAGCCCCTGCGCGCGGAGTTAGTTATGAATGGCGTCCGCTTCCGACGTAAATGAATCGGCGAAAAACTCGTCCTCGGGCAATCCGCAAAGGCCGGTGTATTCGTTGCGGGCACTGTTGACGACGATGGGCGCGCCGCAGGCATACACCTGATGCCCAGACAGATCGGGATAGTCCTGAATCACGGCCTTGTGCACGAAACCAATCCGGCCCGTCCACGCATCTTGCTCCGTCGCGTCGGAGATGACCGGAACATAGGTGAAAAAAGGCAGGTCGCGCGCCCACTGCTGAGCCAGATCATCCATGTACAGGTCTTGCGGTCGGCGTCCGCCCCAGTAAAGCGTGACCGGGCGGGTAATGCCCTTGGCAATAATGTGCTCCATCATGGCCTTGATGGGCGCAAACCCGGTGCCACTGGCCAGGAAAATAATCGGCTTATCGCTTTCGTCACGCAGGAAGAACGAACCCAGCGGGCCTTCTACGCGCAAGATTTCACGCACTTTCATTTGCGTAGCGCCGGCGCCAAAAACATGGTCCGTGAATACGCCGCCGGGCAGATGACGGATGTGCAGCTCGACCGGCGCCGTGCCATTGGGCGCAGTGGCCATGGAAAAGCTACGTCGCTTACCATCCTTCAAAATGAACTCGATATATTGTCCTGCGTAGTATCGAAACGGCTCCGTAGCCGGCAGTTGCAGACTCATGATCATCACATCATCCGCCTTTTTGTCCAGCGCCATGACCCGGGCGGGCATCTTGCGGATTTGAATGTCGCTGGCCATGCGAACCTCACGCACCTCGATATCCATATCGCTGGTTGCGTGCGCCTGACAAAATAGCGTATAACCGGCGCTGATATCTTCGGCAGAGAGAATCTGGGCGGGCGCCGGGCCGGCATCAAATGTACCGGACAGCACTTTACCCTTGCAGGTCGAGCAGGAACCGCTACGACAACTATAGGGTAGCACGTAGCCCGCGCTCAGCGCCGCATCCAGAATGGTCTGCCCTTCTGCTGTTTCAAATTGGTGGTTGCTGGGATGCACCGTCACTTTATATCCCACGACTCTACTCCTTGTTTGCTGCCATGACAGGCAGCAGTGTAATGTTTTTCATGCGCACCACGAACAGGCGTCCCTTGCGGGCACGCTTGCCAATATACTCTGCCAGCGCCTGCAGCGACAGCGTATCCTCGGTGTGTTTATTGCGATAGATACCCGACACCATGATGCCGCCCTCGCCCACGGGAATAACCTGAGCCAGACCATCGCTGGCATCAAGCGTCATCAATTGCGTTCCCCGGCCACCGCCGGCGAGCGATTTCACCTCGCCCAGGTCAACAATCAGGATTTTCCCTTTGGCCGTGTACATTGCCAGATGAGTGCTATGTTTGAACACGGGGACGGGACGCAGCAAGTGTTGCCCGGCCTCGACGGTAACGAATTGCTTGCCGGCTTTCTGGCGACTGACCATATCCGACAGTTTTGCGGTAAAGCCCAGGCCGTTGCTTTGCATGAGCAACCAGCGGCTGTCTGCAGCGCCCGCGATAAACTGGGTTACCTGGGTACCGCGCTCCAGATCAACCATGGTGGTGATGGGCTGTCCGTCTCCTCGTGCGGACGGAAGCGCCGCCACTGCCACGGAATAAACGCGACCGTTGCTGCCCAGCGCGATAAGCGTATCAGTGCTCTGGCATTCATAGGCTGCGTACATGCGATCGCCCGTTTTAAAGCCGAACTGCGTGTGATCATGGCCATGCCCTTGACGCGAACGCAACCAGCCTTTTTCCGAGACAATCACGGTCACCGGTTCCTGCACGATACGGGTTTCCAGCACCGCCCTTTCTGCCTCCTGGATCATCGTGCGGCGCGGGTCACCGTACTTCTTGGCATCGGCCTCGATTTCCTTGCCGATCATGCGCTTGAGCGCAGACGGATTGTCCAGCAGCTCCTGCAGTTTCTTCTCTTCATCGCGCTTGTCATTGAGTTCCTGTTCAATCTTGAACCCTTCGAGTTTTGCCAACTGGCGCAGCCGCATTTCAAGAATATCTTCGGCCTGCCTTTCAGTCAGGGAAAAGCGCTCCATCAGGGCTGCACGCGGTTCGTCGGACTCGCGAATGGTCTGGATCACTTCATCCACGTTCAGGTACACCAGCATGCGGCCTTCCAGCACGTGGATGCGATCAATGACCTTATCCAGACGATGTCGCGTACGGCGCGTGACCGTCAGGGTGCGGAACTGCAGCCATTCTTCAAGCACAGTACGCAAGTTGCGTTGTCTTGGACGACCGTCTATGCCAATGCACACCAGATTGACCGATACCGTGCCTTCCATGCTTGTCTGAGCCAGCAGCAGATTGACGAATTCATTGCGATCGATGCGCGAGGACTTGGGCTCGAAAACCAGTCGCACCGACGCCTCCCGTCCGGATTCATCGCGTACGGCATCAAGCATTGCCAGCATGGCAGACTTGTTTGCCTGCTGATCAGGCGTCAGCGCTTTCTTGCCTGTCCGCACCTTGGGATTAGTGATTTCCTCGATTTCCTCCAGCACTTTCTGGCACGAGGTATTGGGCGGCAGCTCCGTGATGACCAGTTGCCACTGGCCACGCGCCATCTCTTCAAACTCCCAGCGTGCCCGCGCCTTGAGCGAACCACGACCCGACGAATAGATGGCCGCGATATCGCTGGCAGGCGTAATAATCTGGGCGCCGCCGGCAAAATCCGGCCCTGGAATAAGCGCGTACAATTCTTCATCGCTCATGCGCGGATGGCGCAGCAGACCCAGGGCCGCAGCCGCCACTTCCTGCAGGTTATGCGAAGGAATTTCAGTTGCCATACCTACGGCAATACCCGAGGCGCCATTAAGCAGCATGACCGGAAGGCGTGCCGGCAGCATTTGCGGTTCCTGCTGGCTGCCATCGTAATTGGGAACGAAATCGACCGTCCCTTCGTCTATCTCGCCAAGCAGCACATCGGCAATGGGTGTCAGGCGCGCCTCGGTATAACGCATGGCTGCCGCGCCATCACCGTCGCGCGAGCCAAAGTTGCCCTGGCCGTCGATAAGCGGATAGCGCAATGTGAAATCCTGGGCCATCCGCACCAATGCATCATACGCCGCCTGGTCACCGTGCGGATGGAACTTGCCCAGCACATCGCCGACAACCCGGGCCGACTTCACAGGCTTGGCGCCGGCGCGCAGGCCCATTTCGTTCATTGCATACAGAATGCGCCGCTGTACGGGTTTTTGGCCGTCCCCCACGTCGGGCAAGGCGCGCCCGCGCACAACAGATACCGCATAGTCCAGATACGCCTGCTCGGCATACAAACCCAGGGTGATGGTTTCGTCTTCGGGAGGCGCTGCTTCAAACAGGTCTGTCTGGTCTTGATCACTCATTACACATCCACTTCAGCTAAATTACCTTTATCTTCGAGCCAACTGCGTCGCTGCGCAGACTCACCTTTACCCATCAGCATATTGAACATTTTTTTCGTCTCTTCGGACGTCAGTTCGCCATACCCAACCGGCAGCAAACGACGGGTGTCCGGATTCATTGTCGTTTCCCAAAGCTGTTCAGCGCTCATTTCGCCCAGGCCTTTGAAGCGACTGATACTCAGGCTGGCGGGTTTAACGCCATCCTTTTGCACCAACTTGTCCTGAACCGCCTCCAGCTCCGATTCATCCAGACAATACAGCTTGCGCGCCGGGCGCTTGCCCTGGGCCGGCACGTCTACACGGAACAATGGCGGTTTGGCAATAAACACAAAGCCGTTTTCCACCAGTCTGGGGAAATGACGATAGAACAGCGTGAGCAACAGCACCTGAATATGCGAGCCGTCAACATCGGCATCAGACAGGATGCAAATACGCCGATAACGCAGTCCGGACAGATCGGGGTTATCGTTAGGACCATGCGGATCCACGCCAATGGCGACGGCGATGTCGTGAATTTCGTTGTTGGCAAACAAGCGATCCTTTTCCACCTCCCACGCATTGAGCACCTTGCCTCGCAGCGGCAGGATCGCCTGAAACTCCTTGTTGCGCCCCATCTTGGCGGAGCCGCCCGCAGAGTCGCCCTCGACCAGAAACACTTCGGTACGGGTACTGTCAGACGATTCACAATCGGTCAGCTTGCCAGGCAGGACAGCAACGCCCGAGCTCTTGCGCTTTTCAACCTTTTGCGCGGAACGGGTGCGAACCTGCGCCTGCCGGATCGCCAGCTCGGCCAGTTTTCTGCCGGCTTCCACATTGCTATTCAGACGTAATTCAAACGACGTTTTGGCAAAGCCGCCAACCAGCCTGACGGCATCACGGTTGTTCAATCGCTCTTTGATCTGTCCCTGGAACTGCGGATCCAGGACCTTGGCCGACAGCACGAAGCTGGCCCGGGAAAAAACGTCTTCGGGCAGCAGTTTGATGCCCTTAGGCAGCAGATTATGCATTTCGATGAAACTCTTGAGCGCCAGGTACAGCCCTTCGCGCAGGCCAGCTTCGTGCGTACCGCCCGCCGACGTCGGAATCAGGTTGACATAGGATTCGCGCACCACCTGCCCTTCGGCCGTCCAGGCCACGGCCCATTCAGCGCCTTCGCCGTCGGCAAAATACTCATGCGATTTATCTGCGTACTGACTATCGGAAAATACCGGCACCAGCAGTTCTTCTCCTGCCAGAGATTCGGTCAGATAGCCAGTCAGTCCGCGTTCATATAGCCATTTTTTTTGTTCGCCGGTTTTTTCATTATTCAGGACAACGGTAACGCCGGGCATGAGCACGGCCTTGCTGCGCAGCAAACGCAGCAGTTCGTTCATCGGAATCTGGGCAGTGTCAAAATACTTGGGATCGGGCCAGATGCGCACCCGCGTCCCGGTTTTCCTGCGCGGCACAGCATCACCGAGCCGGGACAGCGGGGCCTCCACCATTCCGCCATTGGCAAAGACCAACTGGAATTCACTGTTGTCACGCCAGACGGTCACTTCCATCCGTGTTGACAAGGCATTGGTCACAGAGACCCCCACGCCGTGCAGGCCGCCCGAGAACGCATAGGCGCCGCCGGCTTTCTTGTCGAATTTGCCGCCGGCGTGCAGCCGGGTAAAGACAATTTCGACCACCGGCGCTTTCTCCTCGGGATGCAGACCGACGGGAATGCCCCGCCCATCATCTTCAACCGTAACACTGCTGTCGGTGTTGACCGTAACGGTAATTTGTCTGCCAAAACCCGCCAGGGATTCGTCGGCAGCATTGTCGATGACTTCCTGAATAATATGCAGCGGGTTTTCCGTGCGTGTGTACATTCCCGGGCGTTCGCGCACGGGCTCCAGGCCCTTGAGGACCCGGATCGATGCTTCGTCATAGCTTTGCTTGGCGGCCACGTGTTTCTCGATACTGTTCAAAAAAACAGACATTTTACGTGCTCAGAGCGTTTTTTGTCGCCTAATAATCACGCTTTTGAACAATCTTTATCGATAAATGGTATTCTTACATTTAACTACAGACGCATTTGGCTGCTGTTTGCCTTTCAGGAGCATCCTTTCCTTGACAGGCCCGGCTACATACGCCGGCTTCGGAATTCAAACTGAAAAATCCATTCCGTTGCAGCTCACATCAAACCTATCCGCTTTGATCGACCTCAAATCGAGGCATCCCAAATACGTTATATTCTATTTCCGAT
>DATGQC010000266.1:0-5040 GCA_035304425.1 Advenella sp. | reverse complement strand
GCCGCTGCAACAGGTCGGCCTGCTGTTCGGGGCCTGGCCGGTCGGCAGCGTCGTCATTGCTTCGCTTTCGGCAAAACTCTGCCGCTATTTCAAGGCATCGCTGCTGGCGGGTATTGGCGCGACCCTGATGGCCATTGGCATTATTGCCCTGATGACGCTGCCTGCCGGTATTTCCCTGTGGTACTACGTTGCGCCCATGTTTGTGGCCGGCATGGGCTTTGGCTTTTTTCAGACGCCCAATAACCGCGCCATGCTGCTATCCACGCCATTAAAACGCAGCGGCGCCACCGGTGGCGTACAGGCCACCACCCGACTGTTCGGCCAGGGCATAGGCGCCGCCTGTGTCGCCATCAGTTTCCACATCGACCAGGTACGCGGCCCCATGTATGTGATGGGCTTTGCCAGCTCAATGGTTATAATCGCCGTTATTATCAATCTGTTCCGCTATGTAAAAGGTCTCGACACCGATGCCTGCTGAAGCAGCCCATCCCACCCGACGCGTCACCCTGGCCGTTGCGCTCATCGTCAAAAACGAAGCGCAACACCTGGCGGCCTGCCTGGATTCGGTCGCCGGCTGGGCCGATGAAATCGTGATCCTGGACTCGGGCAGCACTGACGCCACGGAACAGATTGCCCGCCGCTACACCCAGGCTTTCTACAGCAGCAGCGACTGGCCCGGATTCGGTCCGCAGCGGCAGCGCGCGCAAACGCATGTGACCGCCGACTGGATCCTCTGGCTGGATGCCGACGAACGCCTCACGCCGCAGTTGCGCGCCAGCATTGAAGCGGTGCTGCAGAACCCGCCGGCGAACACGATTTATCAGGTGGCGCGATTATCCTGGGCGTTTGGTCAATTCATCCGCCATTGCGGCTGGTACCCGGGCCACGTTGAACGCCTGCACCCGCGGGCGCTGACGCAATACGATAACGCCCTGGTGCACGAATCGCTCGTCCTGCCGCCCGGCGCCCAGCTGGTAACCCTGCAAGGCGATCTGCTGCACTTTACCTACGCCACGGTCGATGAGCATTTGCGCAAATCGGCAGGCTATGCCATTGCCTGGGCAGAACAGCGCGCCGCGGCCGGCAAAAAGGGCTCGCTGGCAACGGCCACCCTGCACGCCGTCGCGCGTTTTTTCAGAACTTATTTCCTGCGTCTGGGCATACTGGATGGCAGGGCTGGCTTTCTGCTGTCAGTCATGGCAGCCCAATCGGTCTTCAATAAATATGCCTGCCTGTGGTCCCGCACCCGGCAGGCCAAGCCACCGTGCTGATTCGGCACGCACATTATCATGAAAATCCTGCAGGTAAATTTCGAAAAAGGCTGGCGTGGCGGTGAACGCCAGACGCTCTACTGCATGCGGGCGTTCCGGGATGCCGGCCACCAGGTGGCCCTGCTGGCACGCGATGGCCAGCCGCTGGCGCAGGCGGCGCAACAGGAAAACTTTACGGTTGTGACGCGCCGGCAGCCGTTTGAACAGGCCGCATATCTGCTGCGACATGCCCGTGATTTTGACATTGTCCATGTACAAACGGCCGGCTCGCTTACCTGGGCGGCGATCACACGCCGCTTTTTCGGCAAGGCGCGTTTGGTCTTTACCCGCCGCACCTCCCTGCCGGTCAAGCCGCAGCGACAATGGCGCACCCTGCGCAAGTGGCGCAAGGCAGATCTATTTGTGGCCATCAGCCAGATGGCAGCAGCCGAACCACGCCGGCTGGGGATCAATCCCGTCCTGATATCCAGCGCGATCGAGCCCAGGCAAATCAATACAGCGCATGCGCAGCAGGTGCGTGACGAATTTGCCATCGGCAACAAAAAAGTGCTGGCCACCAGCGCTGCGCTGGTTTCCGTCAAGGACCCGCTCACCCTGATTCGCGCGATTGCCCGCCTGCACAAGCAGCGTCAGGACTTCATTTTCCTGCACTTCGGCGCCGAAGGCGATTGCTCTGAACAGGCCCGGGCACTGATTCAGGAGCACGGCCTGCAACAGGTGTACCATCTGGCAGGCTTTCGCCAGAATATTGAAGACGTGTATAGCCTGTTCGATCTTTTTGTCATGGCCAGTCGCGAAGAAGCGCTGGGCAGCAGCGTACTGGACGCGTTCGCCCTGCGCATACCCGTGGTGTCGACCAATGCCGGCGGGCTGGCCGAACTCCTGGATGACGAACGCGGCTACCTGTGCGAGATCGGCAATGATGAGCAAATGGCTGCAGCCCTGCAACAGGCGCTGGCACACCCCATAGAAGCCAAAGCGCGCGCCGACAAGGCATGGCAATATGTGCAGGACCACCATGATGTTGGCCGCATGAGCGCGCGCTATCTGGCGCAGTTCCAGCAATTGGTCAGTCATGCCTGATAGCGTCAATAACGTCGGTAGTATCATTGGCGCAGTTAACGCCGCAAGGATTGCGCATGGCGGTCAATGCGTCGCCGCCTACCGGTTCATCATGACAGGCTCGATTAAATCGATCGATGAAGCGATGACCTCATCGCTCGCCAGCGTTCGTCGTCATACCACGAGCCGCGTCATATCACCTCCCTGTCCTAACAGTTGACACGGTATGCATCGCTCAGGACGATGCAGCTCAAACGACTGCCAGCGTCATTGGCGCAGCCGTTTCGTTGCAGCAGGACATCTTATTGCCGGATCGCGCTTCGCACTCGCTTCGTGCTTAATGATCACTTGACGTTTCGTTGCGACATGGCGCTTGCACAACGCCTCGCACCTCAATCAATCGCAATCTGCGTTTCGAACTTGCTGCGATGAACCGAGAAAAAACTGCGCACGTTCCGCACATTTTTCTGCGCAGTAAAAAAGCGATGCACCAGGGCGTGATAGGCCGGCATATCGCGAACCTGCACAATCAATACAAAATCGGGACCGCTGGAAACCCGGTAGGCCTGAAGAATGCTCTGCTCCTGGGCGATGCGCGCTTCAAAATCGCTATACGCCTCTGCGGTTTGTACGTCCAGCGTAATTTCAACAATCGCCGTCAGCGTGGTGGCCACCAGGGCAGGATCAACGATCGCCACTGTTTTCTGGATGATGCCATGCTCGTGCAACTGGCGCACGCGTCGCAGACAGGTGGGCGCCGAAGCGTGCACCCGCTCTGACAGCGCCTGATTGGTCAGCCCGCTATCCTTCTGCAACTGCTGCAGAATGCGTTTATCCAGCTCATCAAGTTCCATGTATGACTTTCCTTAAAAGCGCGTTTTCAGGCTGCCGATTGCCTGGCCCACTGTGCGCAGGCAGCAACGAATTTGCGTCTTATTACAGCTTTGTAATGAAATATAATTTCATATTTAAATATAAATGAAATATAACATCGTTTTTATTGAAAAATGAATAAATATTTCATATATACATAAAATTAGAACATTAATTTCTTCTCTTGAGGTGCACAATACGCTTTTCCTATTCAGAATAAACGGAGTAAACGCATGTGCGGAATTGTCGGCGCTGTGGCGCAACGTGACATCACACCAGTTCTTGTTGAAGGCCTCAAACGGCTTGAATATCGCGGTTACGATTCTTGTGGTGTCGCCGTACATATGGACGGCGAACTGCGCCGCACCCGTAGTACGCAGCGCGTAGCGGAACTCGAAGCCCAAATAAAGGAAGACCATATCGCCGGCTTTACCGGCATTGCGCATACCCGCTGGGCCACGCACGGCGTGCCTGCCACGCGTAATGCGCACCCTCATTTTTCCGGTCCTGCCAATGGCAAACCACGTATCGCACTGGTTCATAACGGCATTATTGAAAATCACGACGAGCTGCGTGATGAGCTCAAGGGCCACGGCTACGTCTTCGAAAGCCAGACCGACACCGAAGTGATTGCCCACCTGATCGACCATCTGTATAACGGCGATCTGTTCGAAACCGTCCAGCAGACCGTGCGCCGCCTGACCGGCGCCTACGCCATTGCCGTGTTTTGTCACGATGAACCGCATCGCGTGGTCGGCGCACGGCACGGCTCACCGCTCATTGTAGGCCGCGGAGAAAACGAGAATTTCCTGGCTTCAGACGCCCTGGCGCTGGCCGGCACCACTGACAAAATCGTCTATCTGGAAGATGGCGACGTGGTCGACCTGCAATTGCAGAAAATCTGGATCGTGGACATCAACGGCAAAGCCGTGGAACGCAAGGTCAACGTCGTGCACGCGCATACCGCCGCTGCCGAACTGGGCCCCTATCGCCACTATATGCAAAAGGAAATCTTCGAACAGCCTCGCGCAGTGGGCGATACCATTGACGGCATCGAATCCATCGAGCCGGAGCTATTTGGCGATGATGCTGCAAAAATCTTCAAGGACATAGATAACATTCTTATTCTGGCTTGCGGCACCAGCTACTATGCCGGCCTGACCGCCAAATACTGGATCGAGTCTATCGCCAAAATCGCAGTGAACGTGGAAATTGCCAGCGAATATCGCTATCGTGATAGCGTTCCCAATCCCAAATCGCTGGTCATTACTATTTCCCAATCCGGCGAAACGGCCGACACGCTGGCCGCGCTCAAGCACGCACGCACACTGGGCATGGAAAACACGCTGACCATCTGTAACGTGCAGACCAGCGCCATGGTGCGCGAATGTAAACTGAATTTCATTACCCACGCCGGTGTAGAAATTGGTGTCGCTTCAACCAAAGCCTTTACCACCCAACTGGTGGGCCTGTTCCTGCTGGCGCTGACCATCGCCAAGGTCAAGGGTCGGCTGAACGATGTGCAAGAGACCCAATACATCAAACAACTGCGTCACCTGCCTACCGCCATTGGCGCCGTGCTGGCGCTGGAGCCCCAGATCATCGCCTGGGCTGACCGGTTCGCAAGCAAGGAAAACGCCCTGTTCCTGGGTCGTGGCATGCACTATCCGATCGCCATGGAAGGCGCGCTCAAGCTCAAAGAAATCAGCTATATCCACGCAGAAGCCTATCCGGCAGGGGAACTCAAGCACGGTCCGCTGGCGCTGGTAACAGAACAGATGCCGGTGGTCACCATCGCACCGAACGATGAGCTGCTGGAAAAACTCAAATCCAA